>DASYKL010000634.1:0-2051 GCA_035995405.1 Chloroflexota bacterium | reverse complement strand
AGAGCCGAGCACGCCCGCCGCGAAGCCAAACGCCGCCACGACGACAACCACGTCACCCGCGCTGCGTCTTCTGCTCCGCCCGACACGTTCTCGATCGCACTCTTCAGCCGGATTGACCGTCCGGCGATCGAACGCAGAGAGGCGACGCTCGCCGAGCTAACCACCCTGCTCAGTACTTTCGAGGGCTTGACTGCGAAGCGAGAAGGCCGCTGCTGGTCGCCCACCCGATACGTCGACTCAGCTGTATCTCGCGGTGACGCCGGCGTCGCGTCGCTCAGCTGCCTGGTCTTCGACCTGGACAAAGTCCCGCCGGATCCAACCCGTCTGGGCAGCCTGTATTGGATCGCACACACGACCTGGTCGCACTCGACCGATGCCCCGCGTTGGCGCGTGGTCCTCCCGCTGTCGCGCCCCGTTCCCGCCGCCGACTGGCGCGAAACATGGCAAAGAGCCCACGCCGCCCTCTGTCCCGAAGCCGACCCAAGCTGCAAGGACCCTAGCCGCGAGTACTACCTGCCAAGCTTCCGCCGCGACGGCGTCCCCGAGTCAACCTGCCACCAGGGGGACTTCCTCGAGCCCACGACACTGCCCCCGCTATCACCGCCACCCCACAGCCGGTGTCACGCGGAATGCACGCCTCACCCTCTACCGCTCATTCGGCACACGCTCGAGCCGAACGCTACCTGGCGAGTGTGATCTCCAACCTCGGCGCCGTTCACCCAGGCCAACGCAACATCGCCCTGAACCAGGCAGCCTGGACTCTCGGCCGCTGGGTAGCCACCGGTGCACTCGACCAGTCCACCGCCGAAGACCAGCTGTACGAGGCCGCCCAACAAAATGGCCTGGTCGCCGACGATGGCGAGCGCCAAACCTGGGCCACCATCCGCAGCGGCCTGGCCGCAGGCATCCGATCGCCACGAGACGACTGACCGAAAGGTCAGGCCGTCCGCGGGGCGGGCTCGAACCGCAATGGTCATTCGCGACAAGCGCAAGGAACGAACTGCATCTTGTCAAAGACGAAAAGCCTCCAGAAGCGACATAAAGCGAACTGTTGTTCTATAATCCAACCCTATGCTGCGGACCTGCATATCGATCGCGCCCACGGTCGATCGAGCTGTTGCCGCACGCAATAGCCCGCCCGTGCTGACGGCGTCCGAGATCGGCGCCTTCGTCTTTTGTCCGCAAGCGTGGCACCTTCAGCGAAGTGGTGCTCGGCAATCTGCCACCGCCGAGAAACGCATGGATCGCGGCACCCGAGCCCATAGAAAGATTGGCCGCGATACGGATGACACTCAAGCAATCGAGGCGGTGCGTCGCCTTTTATTACTCGCCATACTGGTTCTCGCCGTTGTACTGCTCGCCCGTTTCTCAGGCCTGCTTCCGGTTCCAGCAGCGTGATCGTCCTGGTCGTGCTCCTGGCGTTCGCCCTGGTGGTGTACCTCCTGCTCGGCAGATGGCATCAGCGCCAGCGCACCCGCCTCGGTGTTCCAGTTGGCCGCATTGTTGCCGCGGACGATAGCGCCAGCGGTTCAGCCACGCTACGCTCCACAC
Source organism: Chloroflexota bacterium (assembly GCA_035995405.1). Classification (GTDB taxonomy): domain Bacteria; phylum Chloroflexota; class UBA6077; order UBA6077; family CF-72; genus CF-72. The sequence goes on along the minus strand of DASYKL010000634.1, from coordinate 500 downwards.
GTCTCGGTCTCGTCGGCCGTCCGGATCATGTGCTGCGAATCGGCACCCACCTGATCCCGGTCGAGCAAAAGCCACTCTCCAGACATCTTCAACCGTCGCACCGCTTGCAGGTGGCTGCGCAATGCCTGCTCGTCCAGGAGGTCTACGGTGTTCGCCCGCCATACGGTGTGGTGGTCGTCGCCGGAGGTAGACAGGAGCGTGTGCCGTTCGACGCCGAGCTCGAGCGCCAACTCCACCAGACGATGGCCACGATGCGGGGCTTGCTCGAAAGTGATGCCGAACCCGGTCCGCGGTGGAGCTCCGCGAAATGCCGCCCTTGTGGCTTTTTCAACATATGTTGGCAGTAGTTGGCCACGAGCGCGCACACAAACTCATTCTGAGGCGCTAGCGGGATGCACTCGACCACATGCTGTGTAGTCGCTGAAGCTTCGCCAACGAGCGCGTAATTTTCACGCCCGATTCACGCGCCCGTCACGCGTGCTACCCGCGGATTTCACGCC
>DASYKL010000633.1:0-10231 GCA_035995405.1 Chloroflexota bacterium | reverse complement strand
CCGTTGCGGACGGCCGCACATCCGTCCCACAACCTGCCCTCGCAACATACGCCGTTTATCGGCCGCCAGTCGGAGCTTGCAGATGTGCGTGGGCGATTGCTGCGAACCGATGCACGGCTGCTGACGCTGACTGGTCCCGCGGGTACAGGCAAGACCCGGCTGGCACTACAGGTCGCCGGCGATGCCTTGGCCGAGTTCGCCGATGGCGTTTTCTTCGTCGACCTGGCCGGCTCCGCCGCACCGGTTGAACTCACTAGGAGGACAGTAACGGCGCACCACGATTCAGGATGCTCGAGACGATTCGCCAATTCGCCTTGGAGCGACTCGTCAGCAGCGAGATGGAAGCCGCCCAGCGACAGCTGACCGAGTTCGTCCTCGAGCTGGCCGAGCGCGCAGAGCCAGAACTGACCGCCGCTGATCAGGTTGCCTGGCTGGAGCGACTCGAGCGCGAGCACGATAACGCCCGCGCGGCGCTGCGTTGGTGCTCCGTGAACGGTCAGGGCGATTTATCGCTCCGTTTAGGCGGCGCCCTATGGCGGTTCTGGTCCACTCGCGGCTATCTGGGCGAAGGCTCGCGTTGGCTCGACGCCGCCGTCGCCGATCCAACGAGCGCCGCAACCGGCGTGCGCGCCAAGGCGTTGAACGGCGCAGGCAATCTTGCGCGCGAGCTGGGCGAGTATGCGCGCGCAAAACAGCTACACACCGAGAGTCTGGCCATCTGGCGCGAGCTCGGCAACACCTACGGCGTGGCTGATGCACTGAACAACCTGGGACTAACGGCGCTCTATCAGGGCGATCATGGCATCGCGACCTCGCTGAATGATCTGGGCAACGTCGCGCGGGCTCAGGGGAACACCAACGCAGCGGAGCAGTACTACGAGGAAAGCCTGGCATTGCGTCGTGAGCTGGGGGACAAACGCAGGGTCGCCGCCGGACTGACGAATCTTGGCATTCTCGCGCGGGATCAGGGTGATCGTGACAAAGCCGCCACGCTCTTGCGTGCCAGTCTGCTACTACGCCGAGAGCTGGGTGACCAACGAGGCATCCAGGCGGCGCTCTACAACCTGAGTACGCTGGCAGCAAACCAATCGGATTTCGCCGCGCGGGTCTATCACCAGGAAACACTCGCGCTGCGGCGGGCCCGAGACGATAAGGCCGGCATCGTTGCGAGCCTGAATGACCTTGGGAACATCGCCCGAAGCCAGGGCGACTATGGCGCCGCCAAGACGTATTACCAAGAAAGCCTGGAGCTGCGAGCCGAACTTGCGGACCGGCGTGGACAAGCCTGGGTCTTGAGTCAACTGGGCGACCTCGCGCTCGTCCAGGGCGACGCCCAACAGGGCTTGGAGTACCTTGAACAAGGCCTCCTTCTCTCCCGCACACACGGCAAACACCACGATGTGGCGACGGCTCTTTTCCGGCTGGGCATGATTGCCGCCGCGAAGGGCGATGCTGCTCGTGCGGAACCGAATTTTGCGGAGAGCCTGACCATTTATCGAAAACTAGGGGATCGTCGGCGCGCGAGTGTGTGCGAGGAACGTCTGGATCTGATCCGCGAATTCCCGACGGCGGCGGCTAGAGCAGACGCTTGACTTCCGTCAGCACCGCCAGGTCCTCGCGCGCGGTGAGCCGCAGCACCCGCACCGCGGCGTCCTGCGCCGAGATATCGGCGTCATTGCTGACCGCCGCGTTGGCCTGATGGTCCAGCCGAACGCCGAGAAAACCAAACGCGGCGCTCACTTGCTCACGGATCTGCACACTGTTCTCACCTATCCCGCCGGTGAAAACGAGCGCGTCCAATCCGCCAAGAATCGCCGTCATTGCGCCAACGCTGGCAACGACGCTATGGACGAACATCGCCACGGCGAGCTGCGCCCGTTCGTGGCCCTCGCTGGCGGCTGACAGAATCTCGCGCAGGTCGACCGACACGCCCGAGACACCGAACAAACCAGAACGCTGATTGAGCGCGGTGTCCAGATCGGGCACGCTTATCCCTTGTCGGCCGAGTAGATAGAGCAGCAGTCCGGGATCGACACTGCCAGCGCGACGAGCCATCATCACCCCTTCGAGCGGCGTGAAACCCATGCTGGTGTCGATCGAGCGTCCGGCGGCGACGGCGCTCACGGAGCAGCCCGCACCCAGATGACAGACGACAAGTCGCTGTGGCATCCGACCCAGCAGGTCCGTTGTTCGTCGCACCGCGTATTGCACGCTCAGCCCATGGAACCCAAGTCGCCGCAGACCCCACCGCTCTGACCAATCCCACGGGATCGGGTAGATCGCGGCTGCCTCTGGGATCGTGGCGTGAAAGGCGGTGTCGAATGCAGCCACCTGCGGGGTCCGCGGCAGCAGGGCGGTGACGCCGTCAATACCCGCCAGTGCCGCGGGGTTGTGTAATGGCGCCAGGTCGGCCAAATCCAAAATTCCGGCTCTGACGGCGGCGTCCACGACGACCGCCTCGCGGAACCGTGAGCCGCCGTGGACCACCCGGTGGCCAACAGCGTCGAATGGCTCGGCGCGCTGCAGCGCCGCGCTGATGGCTGCCTCGCGCGCACCGTCCGCCAGGCTTTCCCAGGTCACGGCGCCCTGATCGCACACCCGCTCGGTGGCCGCCTCAAGCACGACCCATTTCAAGCTGCTCGAGCCTGCGTTGAGAACCAGCACGCGGTTCACGGCCTTCAGGTTAGCCATGTTTTCGATTTGCCGTATTCCCTTCTGCCGCGCCGTCTGGCATGCTACGCGGCGGGGGATCTTTACCCATGCCAAACACCCTGTCCGACCATCAGCTCGGCCTGATGGATGCTTATTGGCGCGCGGCCAATTATCTTTCAGTAGGTCAAATCTATTTACTGGAAAACCCGCTCCTTGAGGAGCCGTTGCGGATTGAACATATCAAGCCGCGATTGCTCGGTCATTGGGGCACGACGCCCGGCCTGAACTTTATCTATGTGCACCTGAACCGGGTGATCACCGAGCGCGACCTGAACGTGATTTACGTCTGCGGGCCGGGCCACGGCGGCCCAGGCATGGTCGCGAACACGTACCTCGAAGGTAGCTACAGCGAGGTGTACCCGAATATCTCGCGCGATAAAGACGGCCTGCGGCGGTTATTTCGCCAGTTCTCGTTTCCCGGCGGCATCCCGAGTCACGCGGCGCCCGAAACGCCAGGCTCCATTCACGAAGGCGGCGAGCTCGGCTATGCCATCGCCCATGCGTTCGGCGCGGCCTTTGACAATCCGGACCTGGTGGTCGCGTGCGTCGTCGGCGACGGCGAAGCTGAAACTGGCCCATTGGCCACATCGTGGCATTCGAACAAATTCCTGAACCCAGTCACCGATGGTGCCGTTTTACCCATCCTGCACCTGAATGGCTACAAGATTGCCAACCCGACGATCCTGGCGCGCATCCCACGCGCCGAGCTCGAGTCGCTCATGATCGGGTACGGCTACGAGCCATTCTGGGTCGAAGGCGACGAGCCAGAGGCGACCCACCAGCTGATGGCAGCCACCCTCGACACGGCGCTGAACCGTATCGCCGAGATCCAGCACGACGCCCGCGTAAATGGCAATTTGGCACGCCCGCGCTGGCCGATGATCGTGCTCAAGACACCAAAAGGCTGGACAGGCCCGAAGGAAGTCGATGGCCTGAAGACGGAAGGCTCGTGGCGTTCGCACCAGGTGCCGCTGGCCGACATGGCCACCAAGCCCGGCCGCGTCGCCCAGCTCGAGGACTGGATGAAGAGCTATCGGCACGAAGAGCTGTTCACTGAAGACGGGCGGTTGTTGCCGGAGCTGGAGGCGCTTGCACCACGCGGCACGCGGCGGATGGGCGCGAACCCTCACGCCAACGGCGGAGCATTGCGGCGGCAACTCGCGCTGCCAGATTTCCGCGCGTACGCAGTCGACGTCCCGGAGCCGGGGGTGGTCATCAGCGAATCCACCAAAGTCTTCGGCAATTTCCTACGCGACGTGACCAGGATGAACGCCGCAGGCCGCAATTTCCGCGTCGTCGCACCTGACGAGCTCGCCTCCAACCGGCTCGGCGCCATGCTCGATGTGACAGACAAAGTCTGGATGGCCGAGACGTTGCCGGAGGATGACCACCTGGCACCAATGGGCCGTGCCCTGGAGATCCTCAGCGAGACTACGTGCCAGGGTTGGCTCGAAGGCTACCTGCTGACCGGCCGACATGGGTTGTTCACCACCTACGAAGCGTTCGTCCACATCGTTGATTCCATGTTCAACCAGCACGCCAAGTGGCTCCAGACCACCAAGGGCATTCCGTGGCGGGCGCCAATTGCATCACTGACCTATTTGCTTTCGTCGCACGTCTGGCGGCAGGACCACAACGGCAATACGCACCAGGACCCTGGCTTTATCGACCTGGCGGTCAATAAGAAGGCGGAGGTGATCCGCGTCTATCTGCCGCCTGACGCGAACACGCTGCTGTCGACCATGGACCACTGCATGCGTAGTCGTGATTACGTAAACATCGTGGTCTCTGGCAAGCAGCCGGCCTTGCAGTACCTGAGCATGGATGCGGCCATCAAGCATTGCACAGCGGGCATCGGCATCTGGGAATGGGCCAGCAATGACAAGGGCGGCGAGCCCGACGTGGTCATGGCCTGCGCAGGCGATATCCCGACCCTTGAGACCCTGGCCGCCGTTGACTTGCTACGTGAGCAATTCCCAGACCTGAAGATTCGCGTTATCAACGTCGTCGACCTGATGCGACTTCAGCCCAAGGAAGAGCATCCGCATGGCTTGTCAGATAACGACTTCGATACGCTCTTCACGAAGGACAAGCCGGTCGTCTTCGCCTATCACGGCTACCCATGGTTGATTCATCGGCTGACCTATCGCCGCACCAATCACAACAACATTCACGCCCGCGGCTACAAGGAAGAGGGCACTACCACGACGCCATTCGACATGGTCATCCGCAATGACATGGATCGTTATCACCTGGTCCTCGATGTGATCGATCGCGTGCCGAAGCTAGCCCTGTATGGCGCTTACGCTAAACAACTCTTCCGCGACCGCCTCATCGAGCATCGCCAATACATCATGCAATTTGGAGACGATCCGCCAGAAATTCGCGACTGGCACTGGCCGACGCACGGCCAGGTGCCGCTGAAAGACGGCCTGGCGAACCTTGCGCCCGTCGAGGTCGAGGTGGCGGCGCACTAGCGAGCGTCACCCTGGTGAAGTGCGTCACAGCGGATGTGTAAGCTCGTTCACAGCCGTGGTGGCACCACCAGCCGTACAGTATCGCCATCGCACCGCGCCGGAGGGCAGCCGGGGGAGGGGCTGCAAAGATGCAGCCGCCCAGAAGACGCCCGGCGCGGTGCGAGTCTCGATCCACCCGCAGTTCGTGCGCCGCTGTTGCTTCTGACCCCAACGTCGAGTAGCCTGCGGCGATGCAGGTCTGGAATACCAGGCCGTCGAGGATAACTACGATGACGTCAGGCCTCGTCACTGAGGCACAGGCAAGCTACAGCGCGGGCGATTATCGTGCGTGCCGGCAATTGGCGCTGCAGGGACTCAGCGAGACACCTGACGACGCCCAGCTCGTATGGCTGGCGGGTCAGTCTAGCCTCGAACTGGACCTCGACGACGCCACTGCTTACCTGAGCCATCTAGTGCAGCTCATTCCACAAGATGGCGCCGCCTGGCAAACGCTGGGGCGAGCGTTGTCGAACACAGGTGAGATGGCCGCGGCCGCGGACGCCTTCGCCGAAGCGGTGCGACTGCGGCCGGACGACGCAGCCGCGCTGACTGATCTCGGCCATGCCGTGTATGCGTTGCATCGCACCGACGAGGCAATCGCCGTGTTGGAGCGAGCGACCACGCAGGACCCGCAGAATCTGTTGGCCTTCAGAAGCCTGGTCGAGATCCACAAGCACGCTGGCAACCTGCAGGCCGCCTTGCAGGCTGCACAACGCATCGCCGACCTGCAACCGGACGACATTCTGGCCGCCCTCGACACCGCTGAGCTGAATCTCGCGTTGGGCATGCTCGACGCGGCTATCGCCGCTTACGCTCGCCTGCGGGCCATCGACGTGGTGCCTGGCCATGAGGGCGTGGCGTACCACGGCATGATCCAGGCTGAAATCCAGCGCGAGCGCTGGCGCCGGGCACTGGATCTCTCAATCGACGCGACACGGGTCGACCGAGACGAGCTGACGACGCAGCTGCTGGCATTTATCGCCGCAAAGTTATTCGGAGATGGCGACCGTCCTACGCCCTCACGTGCGGAATTGGACGCCGCCCTGGCCGCCGAGCACGCGGAACACCGCCGCTTCCACGCCGAAGCGCTGACACACCAGTAACGATCGGAGACAGCAGGATGCAAGCGGTGGCGCCAGGGCCTCGGACCAACTTGACGGCGGAAGCGCAGTGGACCAAGTGTCCCAATCCGAGTTGTCAGGCGTTCGTCTACTACAAGCGACTCCAGCGCAATCTAAAAGTATGCCCGGAGTGCAATTACCACTTCATGCTGCCGGTCGGCGAACGTTTGGCGCAGCTGCTGGATCCCGGCGGCGTCAACACGGTCGACAAGTCGATCGAACCCGTGGATGTACTCGGTTTCGCCGACCTGAAGCCGTATCTCGCGCGGCTCACTGAATTCCAGACGAAGACCGGCAACCGCGAGGCGGCACTCTATGGCCCGGCCACGATTGGCGGACATCCCATTTTTGTCGCAGCCATCGACTTCGCGTTCCTCGGCGGCAGCATGGGCGGCGCGGTAGGCGAGGCCATTACCACCGCGGCGGAGCTCGCGCTAGAGAACCGCGTGCCTTTGCTCGTCATCTCCGCCTCCGGCGGCGCGCGTATGCAGGAAGGGTCCGTCTCGCTCATGCAGATGGCCAAAACCAGTCAGGCGCTGGCCCGCTTGCATGAGGAAGGCATCCTCTACCTGTCGTTGCTGACAGATCCTACCTATGGCGGGGTCAGCGCATCATTTGCGACGCTGGGCGACTTGCTGATCGCCGAACCGGCGTCGCGCATCGGCTTCTCTGGCAAAAGCATCATCGAGCAGACGATTCGCCAGAAGCTGCCTGCCGATTTCCAGACGGCCGAGTTTCAGCTGGACCACGGCATGCTTGACCTGGTCGAGCCGCGCGAAAATCTGCGCAACGCACTCCGCAAGATTCTGGCGTTCCACGCTGCCTCGCGGACCGCGCCGTTGCCGCGCCCCGACGGTCAGGCGCTGATTACCGACCCCACGCTGTTGCAGCGGCGGACGGCGTGGGACACGGTAGAGCTGGCCAGGAACATTGGACGGCCCAACAGCCTCGAATACATCGGCTATGTCTTCGATGACTTCCTGGAACTACACGGCGATCGGCTTTACCGTGAAGACGCCGCCATCGTCGGTGGTCTGGCTTCTCTGGGCGAGTTGACGGTCATGGTCATTGGCCAGCAAAAAGGGCACACCACCAGCGAAATGGTTGCCCGCAATTTCGGCATGCCCCATCCGGAGGGCTATCGCAAAGCCTTGCGATTGATGCAGTACGCCGCCAAATTCGGCATGCCGATCGTGACCCTGATCGACACCCCAGGCGCCTACCCCGGCCTCGGCGCCGAGGAACGCGGGCAGTCTGTGGCAGTGGCGCGCAACATTTTCGAAATGTCGCGGCTGCCTGTGCCGATTGTGAGCATCGTCACGGGCGAAGGTGGCAGTGGTGGAGCACTCGCCCTGGGTGTCGGCGACCGAGTGCTGATGATGGAAAATGCCTACTATTCGGTGATCAGCCCGGAAGGCTGCGCGGTCATTTTGTGGAAGAGCACGTCTGCCGCTCCCAAAGCCGCCGCCGCGCTGCGGATCACCGCTCCAGATCTGTTGCGGCTAGGCATCATGGATGGCGTTGTCCCTGAACCGGAGCTCGGCGCGCACACCGACCCGCCCGCCACCGCTGCTAACCTGAAAACTGCGATTATCAGCACTTTGAGCGAGTTGCTACCCCTGTCACGTTCAGCACTGCTAGAGGGTCGCTACTCGCGCTTCCGTCGCTTCGGGACAGCTGGGAGTCAGCCGGTCCTATCTGAGGTCAGTGAGGGCACCGCATGAAGGAAGCCGAGCGCGAAGGCTCGCTCGACCCGGAGCTAGTCCACCAGGTCTGGCAGGAGGCACGGGATCTGATCAAGCGTCTGGAAGGCAGTACCGTCAGCCGCCTGGCCGTTCAGGCAGGTGATTATCGGATCGAGATCGAGCGGTCAGCAACGATCGTCGCTGCCGACGGTAACGCCGCCACAGGGGCAGGGGCGATCACCTCAGGGCCAGCCGCCAAGCCGCCAGTGGAAGGCCGCATGCCTGTTGTCGCGCCGCTCCTGGGCACGTTCTATCGATCGCCGCAGCCGGGCGCCAAACCCTTTGTCGAGGAGGGCGACGTCGTCGATCAGGGGCAACCGATCGCCATTGTCGAGGCGATGAAGATCATGAACCAGGTAGCGTCCGAGCACAGTGGACGAGTTGCCGAGATCCTGGTCAAGGATGGCGATTGGGTCGAGTTCCAACAGGTCTTGATGTACCTCGAGCCGGTCGAGGCGTAACCCACTCGAAGCGCTGAGCAACCGGGGAGAGTATGTGTTCCAAAAGATTCTGATTGCCAACCGCGGTGAAATCGGCCTGCGGATTGCGCGGGCCTGCCGAGAACTTGGCATCAAGTCGGTAGCGGTGTATTCCACGCCCGATGCCGAGTCGGCTGTGGTCCGCTTTGCCGACGAGGCAGTGCACATCGGACCTGCGGCCACGGGCCGTAGTTATCTGCACGTGCCGAGCATCGTCGGGGCCGCCTTGAAGACTGGCGCAGACGCGATTCACCCCGGCTACGGCTTCCTGTCGGAGGATCCGTACTTCGCCGAGATCTGCGCCGACAGCGGCATTACGTTCATCGGACCGCGACCAGAGGTGATGGAGCGTGTTGGCAACAAAGCCACCGCGCGACACCTCATGCAAGCGGCCGGCCTGCCACTCTTGCCCGGCACCGTCGACCCGGTCCGTACCAGCGACGAGGCGCAGGACATCGCCGACAGCATCGGCTACCCGGTCATCATCAAGGCTGCCGCGGGCGGTGGCGGACGTGGCATGAACGTCGCCTGGCGGCGAGACGAGCTGGTGCGCACCTATCAGACCACGCGCGCCACGGCCATGGCAGTGTTCAAGGATAGCGCCGTTTACATCGAGCGCTACCTGGAGAAAGCACGCCACACCGAGGTGCAGGTCCTGTGCGACCAGTACGGCAATGGCATCTACCTCGGCGAGCGTGACTGCTCTGTCCAACGACGGCATCAAAAACTGATCGAGGAGGGGCCGTCGATCCATCTCGATGCGGCTGCCCGCAAGGCAATCGGCGAGGCAGCAGTGCGCGGCGCGCTGTCTGTTGGGTACAGCAGTGCTGGGACGATGGAATTCCTGCTGGACGAGAACGGACAATTTACCTTCATGGAGATGAATGCTCGCATCCAGGTCGAACATCCAGTGACCGAGATGATTACGAGCGTCGATCTGATTCAGCAGCAGATTCGTATCGCCGCCAACGAACCGTTGGCCATAACCCAGGCTGATGTCGATATTCGGGGCCATGCCATCGAGTGTCGAATCAATGCCGAAGACCCAGACAACAACTTCTCGCCCACTCCAGGACGACTCGACACCTATGCTCCGCCTGGAGGCCCATGGACGCGCGTGGACTCGCATTGCTACCCCGGCTGGACGGTTAGCCCGTTTTATGATTCGCTCATCGCCAAGCTCATCGTCTGGGCTCCGGATCGGGAGGCCGCCATCGATCGCATGCAGCGCGCTCTCGCCGAGTTTCACATCTCAGGACGAGGGGTCAAGACGACGATTCCTTTTCATCAGCGCGTCCTCGCTCACCCCACGTTTCGACGGGGTGAGATCTTCACCAACTTCCTCGAGCAGGGCTTCTATCAGCAAGCAGCCAGCTAGTGGTTCCAGCTAGTGGTCCAAGTGGTCAAGGAGACACACCGATGGCAGACTCAGCGACTCTTTCCGACGAAGTTGGTACCCTGAAGCGGCTGCTGCAGGTCGCCACCAAACTCAACTCGACGCTCGATCTCCGCGAGCTGCTGCAGCTGATCATTGGCGCTAACAAAGATCTGCTCCATGCCGAGGACAGCTCGCTCATGCTCCTCGATCAGGAGACTGGCGAGCTGATGTTCGAAGTCGTCACCAGCGATCCAACCGGCGAGCTGATGCGGTATCGCAT
>DASYKL010000632.1:0-2194 GCA_035995405.1 Chloroflexota bacterium | reverse complement strand
CGACCGCGTCAGCGTTGCGCGGGTTGAGCTGAAAGTGCGGCTGCGCCTCAGTAGCTCGCTCGACGAACAGCCGCACCGCTTCACTCGCTGTCGCTGGCTCATCGTCAACAGGCAACGTCAGGGGCGCAGTTAGCCAGACGTGTTCGCCGGCGACGCCGAGCGGCTCGCGGCTGGTGGCCAGAATCGTCAATCGAGGGCAGCTCTTGAGCAGCCACGCCACAAGCTCAGCGCAGGCCGCTCGCAGGTGCTCGCAGTTGTCGAGGACGAGCAGCGCCTGGCGACGCGCCAGCTCACCGGCGAGCGTCTCGGCGATTCGGCGACCCGCCAGCTCGGTGATGCCGAGGGCGCTGGCGACGGTCTGGGGCACGATCCGCGGCTCGCTGACGGACGCCAACTCGGTAAGCCAGATCCCGTCGGAGAAATGGTCACGCATGCCTCTGGCGACCCGCAGTGCGAGCCGCGTCTTACCGACTCCGCCCACACCGACCAATGTCACCAGGTGCTGCGTTTCGAGCAGCTGTCGAACGGTGGCAATTCCTGCGTCGCGGCCGACGAAGCTGCTCAGCTCGAGGGGCAAGTTACTCGTCAAGCGCCCGTCGCTGACGTTCATCGGGGCGCTAGCCCCGGACGTCGTCTCGAGCCTGGCTTGCAGTGTCTGGGCGACGTCGTCGAGTCGCTCGCGGGTCAACTCGCTGGAGCGACCCAGATAGAGCTTGTAGATCTTGCCCTGCGATTTGCGATAGGCGTACCAGTAACTCACGTTGCGCCGTGCTTCGCGGCGAGCGGTGAAGTGGCCGCGCGGACTCTCAAACCGAAAGCCGCCCTGGTGGTCGTCATCCAGGGCGCGGCGCCAGGCGCCGCTGCCGACGATTGTCGCGTCTGCCGCGTGCACAACCCAGTATGCCACCGTTGGGTAACCGCTTCGCCAGAGATCTCGGTTACCCAGGTAGGGCCAAGCGCCTCGCAATCGTTCTCAGGTATGTGATCGCGGTTGCGTTCCGCCGCGTGCGCACAAATGGGGATGCGCACACGCTCCAGCGAGTCCTACTGTTAGATGCGTCGGCCGAAATCGGATCGGCCGAGGGGGAGATTTGCCGCCGATCGACGCATCGGTTTCGTCTGCATCAGATACGTTCGTCGCGCTGCTGCTGTGCTTCGCTCTGCTGCTGCGCGCTGGGGCCGCCATGCGGCGTCGCCACTGGCAGCGGCAAGCCTATCGGGTAGTTCGTCGGAGCAGCCGCCTGGCGGCCATCGGCATCGCCGTTGCGGTTGTCGCCGCGCTTGGCGGTCATCTTGGCTTGCCGCTGGCAGGTCTAGCGCAGACAACGCCTGCCGGCAACGACGTCAACATTACAGACAGCGGCTTCCAACCGGCCACCGTCACGCTGAACGGTAGTGGCACCGTCCACTGGACCAACACGAGCTCACAGGCACAAACGGTCACGGCGGATGATGGCCTGTTCGACTCCGGGGCGCTCGCGCCCGGCGCCGGTTTCAGTATTGCGGTGGCCAGCGCGGGTACGCACGCTTATGGCTCGACGACTACTCCAGCACTGCGCGGCAGCATCACCGTCTCTGGGAGTAGCGGCGGCGGTCTCGGCGGTGCTCCGAACGATCTGGCAAACGACCACCTGCCCCAGATGCCGTTTCCGGCGGCTACTGACGCCGACGTGTCCATGCACCCGGACCTGGGCATCATGGCTTCGCGGACACGCATCCTGGTCAGTTTCAACGCGAACGCCACTGTGGCCGAGGCGAACGCCGCCCTGGCCGCTGCTGGCGTCAACGTCCTGGGTGGCATTCCAGGTCTTGGACTGGTGCTCGTGGGCGCGCCTGACACGGTTGACTTTTCGGGTATAGCTGGCGCCCAGAAAGCGCTGCGGGCCAGCGGCGCGATCGATATCGCGGTGGGCGACACTGCCGTCGAGCGCAAAATCGTGCCCCCTCAGGCGGAGTCCGGAGTATCGGATGGACCACAGCCGGCCTGGAGCTGGGACGTCGATCCGGCTGGCTCGCCGCCACTGGGCTCGGGTGGTAACTGGGGTTTGGAAGCGTCGCGTTTTCCGCAGTCGTGGAACCTGCTGCAGGCCATTCGCGCCAAAAACGCGACGGTGACGACTGGCGTTGTCGACGCCGGGTTTCAGGCGCATGCCGACCTCGAATTTACCTACCCCAGCTTGTGTCGGGCGAAAGG
>DASYKL010000631.1:0-8029 GCA_035995405.1 Chloroflexota bacterium | reverse complement strand
CTCGAAGAGCGAGTGGTCGACCAGCGCTCGGGAGTGGTGCTGAACCCCAACCTGGAGTTTTACGAAGTCCCCACGGTGGCTGACATTCCGCAACGCGGGATCGAGCACGCACCACATGACGTCCCCGACCTGGAAGCCAACCCCACCGGCGCCAAAGGCGTCGGCGAGCCCCCATTGATTCCCACTGCACCGGCCGTCGCTAACGCGATTTTCGACGCGGTCGGCGTGCGCGTCAGAGAGGTGCCAATTACCCGCCAGCGGCTTCTGGAGGCGCTCCATGCGCACGTTTGAGTACACCCGGCCGACGACGCTCGACGAGACAGTGACGTTGCTCCAGCCCGGCGTGCGCCCGCTCGCCGGTGGCACCGACCTGTTGCCGCTACTGAAAGCCGATCTCACCCAACCGTCACACCTGCTCGACATCAAACATCTACCGGAGCTCAGTACCGGCGTCACACGGTCGGCTGGTGGCCTCCTCCTTGGTGCCCTGACACCGCTTTCGACCGTCGAGACGCATCCCGAGATCCGCGCCAGCCATCAGGCCTTGGCTGAGGCAGCCGGACTGGCCGCCACGCCGCAGCTGCGCAACATGGCCACGTTGGGCGGCAATCTGTTGCAACGGCCGCGATGCTGGTATTTCCGCAGCGCGCTCTTTAACTGCTGGCTCAAAGGGGGCAACACCTGCCAGGCGCGTGATGGCGAAAACCAGCTCCACGCTGTGTTCGACGCCAGCCCATGTGTTGCCGTCCATCCGTCAGACCCGGCCGCGGCTTTGCTCGCCTTCGGCGCTCGAGTTCGCACCAACAAGCGGACCGTGCCGCTGACGGAGTTCTTCACGGCTCCGACCGATGACCACCGGCTGGAGACGTCACTCGAGCCGGACGAGCTGATCGTCTCCGTCGAGTTGCCGGCCATGCCCGCGGGCGGCGCCTGGCGCAGCACCTACCTCAAGGCGATGAATCGCAAAGTATGGGCCTTTGCCCTGGTCGGTGTGGCGGTCGCTGTGCAGCTTGACGCCGAGCGCATCGCCGCCGCGCGAATCGTCCTGAACGGCGTGGCGCCGATACCGTGGCGCGTGCCGGCAGCCGAAGCACACCTGGTCGGCCAGACCGCCTCACTGCGGCTGTTCGCTGGTGCCGCTGAAGCTGCAATCGCTGACGCGCGCCCGCTCGGCCAGAATGCCTACAAGCTGACCCTGGCGAGTGGACTGCTCCGTCAGGCACTCACCGCCGTGACGGCCTGAGCTTTAGAGGGGTTCGACCTGAGCGCGATGCCAGCGACGGTAGAAGACCAGCCGTTTGAGCGTTGACTCTGTCTGTAGCAGGTCGTGTGGCGGACATGGATCGGGTACCACGGAGGCATGCTCGCCGTGACAATAACAATTGCGCCGCACCGCGGCCACAAGTTCCTGGCGTTCCTCGTCACTGCCGGGAAACGCAATCACCCGCACACTGATATTCAACCTTAGGGGCCTTTCTCGCTCGCCAGCCCGTGGGCCCGTCGCCCAGCGGTGTGCAGACACTATCGGCTGGCCCTGCTTCCGCGCTAGTGCCAATCGGGGCACACAACTCAGTTGAGCGCCTCAACCAGCCCGTTAGTAAAGGTCTTGGACAGGTCGACTTTCGACCAATCGGTGGTCGTATCGGCGGCTTTCAGCGTTTCGAGGACGTTCGTCGGGTCGTCGGCTGGCATCTTGCCATCGGTGCTGAACACCTTGACGTTGGCACTCAACACTTTCGCGAATGCCGCCATCCAGCCCGTTTTTCTTGGACAGATGATATCCGCGTACCGCACCACGACATTGTTCAGCTCGACCCCCGGCCGCTCATCACGCTCCATTGTGAGATGTATCACCCCCAATCGGTAGGCTGAAAGGCCACGAAGTCAATTACCACACTTTCGACCGCTGGCCTGACAAAAACAGAGACATGAGAATTGCGTGTGACAAATGCGATAAGCGGCGCACGCGTGCCATTTCCGGGTACTATGAAAGAACTACATGATCACGTCCGCCATCCCGGCGCGCCTGGAATTCCAGTGCGGCCACGCGGCTCTCGTGTCGTTGCCGCGCATCAAGGGCGAATCCAGCTCCCAGCGTAACGACCGAATTGCCCGCGAGAAACTTACTGCTCAGTCCCGCCCCTGTGACTTCTGTGCGCCCGCAGTGGTCCTCCAACCGGTACCAGCCGAACCGATATTGATGGCTGCCGACACGGCCGCCGACGAGATTATTCTCAGTCCAGAGGTAGAAAAAGTGATCGCATCGGCAACCGAGCGCCTCGCCTCCGAGTCGTCAAGCAACGGCTCAGCCAGCCCGGCCAGCGCAACACCAGAACGCAAACGCCGCGGCCGCAAACCGCGCGTCGCGCCAGTCTCCACCCTGAATGGCACCACCACGCTAGCTGCTGCAACTCCAGTAGTAGCCGCCATTGGCGCGCCGGATTCCGCCGCGACACCCGTCCGCAAGCGCCGTGGACGCCCGCCCGGGTCCAAGAACGCTGTGTCCAGGAGTGCCGTGCCTGCCGCATCCAGCGCGACGACTGCGACAACTGCTCAGGCAACACCAGCGACGACAGCGGCCAAGCGCCGCGGCCGCAAACCACGCGCTGCCGTCATCAGCCTGGCGCCAACGCCAGTGGCCGCGAAGCGAAATGGCGTTGCGGCCACTCCTCGCAGCATCACCCGAACGTCGTTCACGGTCCACTATGTCGTAGACGTGACGATCGTCGCCAGTGATATAGGCGATGCGCTCCGTCAGGCTCAGGCGCGCGGCGCGACCGAAGTCCTCGCCGTTACGGCCAACTAACGCAACGCGTCAGCCAGGTGGGTACTTACCTGGCTGACGCGCAAACTGATCTCCGAAAGCGCTGCCTCGAAGTCTTTGAGCTCCAGCGCTACTTCGGCATCGTCAACCAGGCCACGCCGGCCCAGGGCGTGGAGCTTCGCGGTCTGGCACAGAAATGCCAGGTCCGCGCCGGACAGGCCTTCGCTCAACTCGACCAGCCGCGCCAGCAGGTCATCCACCGTGATCCCGGCCAGCGCCGCCTGGCGTAAATGGATCCGCAGAATCTCTGCCCGGTCCGTGGCCGCTGGCAAACCGACGTACAGGTGGACCCCAAAACGCCCCGGCCGCAGCGCCGCCGGATCGACCAGGCCGACACTGTTCGTCGCACCGATGACCAGCACCTGGCTCCGTTGCTCCATGCCGTCCAGCTCGGCCAGCAGTTGATTCAGCACGCGTTGTGGTGCCCGCGTGCCATCACCGTCTCCCGTCGCACGGCGCGGTGCAATCGCATCCAGTTGATCGAAGAAGATGATGCAGGGCGCCGACCGGTGCGCTGTCCGGAACAGCCGTCTGACACCCTCCTCTGATTCGCCAAGCCACTGCGAAAACAGCTCCGCGCCCTGCACGGGTATGAAATTGACCCCGGCCCGCGACGCAATCGCCCTGGCCAGAAGTGTTTTCCCCGTGCCCGGTGGCCCATAAAGCAATACACCCAGGTTCGTGCCGAGTCCTAAACGCTCGAACAACTCGGGAAAATGCAGTGGCTGCTCGATGAGCGCCTGCAGCCGCTGCTTGATCGTCGTTAAACCACCCACGTCGTTCCAGCTGATACCAGGATCGGCCAGGAGTGACTCGCGTAATGCCGACGGCCGGACGCGCCGTAACGCGTCCTCCATGTCGTGCTCGGTCACCACCAGGTCGGCCGCGGCCGGGTACGACGCCAGCGACGGGTTTTCAAGAAACGCACCCGCTGCCCGACGCAACGCCGACAAGGCCGCCTCGCGGCTCAGCTCCATCAAGTCTGCACCCACGAACCCGTGCGCTCGCCGCGCCACCGCCGCCAAACTCGCCAATCCACCCGCCGATAACGGCATCTCGCGGGTGTGGACCCGCAGGATCTGCTCACGTGAGCTGACCGTCGGCGTCGGGAAATAGATCTCGCGGTCGAACCGACCAGCGCGCCGCAACGCAGGGTCCATCGCCTCGATGCGGTTGGTCGTACCGATCACGACCACCCCTTCAGAGCGTTTGAGACCATCCATCAATGCCAGAAGCTGCGTCACTGCGCGAAGATCGGACAGGGTGCCGGCGCTTCCGCGGATCGGTGCAATCGCGTCGATCTCGTCGATGAAAATGATCGACGGCGGCTCCAGGCTGGCTTCGCCGAAGATTTTGCGGAGGTTTTCTTCAGTTTGTCCGCTGTACGTGCCGACGATCTCCGGGCCATTGATATAGGTGAACCGGGCGTCGATCTCGTTGGCCACGCTTCTGGCCAGGAGCGTCTTGCCCGTGCCTGGCGCGCCGTAAAAAATCACCCCGCGCGGCGGGGTGATGCCGAGCTGCCGGTACACCTGCGGAAACAACAGCGGCAGTTCGACCAGCTCGCGCACCGCCCGAATTTGTTCGGTCAGCCCGCCGACGTCTTCATAGGTTGTGTCGACGATACGCTCCGCGGCGCGCTTGTGCTCGTGCGCGTGACCAGCGCTCGCGTCGTCGTGCTCGTGATCGTTGCCAAACGTCAGGTAGACGGCGGTCTGGTCGTTGACGAAGCCTTCGCCACCGGATACGCCGTGGACGTCATACGTAATGCCGGCGAGTCCGTCGGGCAGCTTGGCGTACAGCAGCATGCCTTCGCGGACCGGTGCCTGCTGCTCGGCCAGGACCTTTTTGACCTGATAGATCAACTGCTGCATGTTGCCGATTGGGATTTCGATGGCGGGCGTCAGAATGACTTGCTTGGCGGGCGCCAGGTCAGCTCGTTCGACCGTTACCTGTTCGTGCGGAAATGCCTTGAGCGCCTGTCGTGCAAAGCGGTCGAACTGAATCGCCTCGCCCAGCTCATCTGCTAAAGCACCGGCGATCCGGCCGACGACGGTGCGACCTCGCTTGGTGCTGACGCGGACGAAGTCGCCCGTGGTAGCTCCTGCTGCAGCCAATACCGGGGCACCGAGAAACATCGCCCCCGAGCGCTGATCCATGTACGCGCTCGGTTGCGGGTGAACTGTCGCCGTTGTTGCCACTACGCCAGAGACACAAAGAAACGATCTTGCGCAGCTGTCATCGCCTCACGCGCCGCTTCGGGCCATGAGACCACCGTTCGCGGCAGCACCAGTGACACGCTGCGCACACGGAACAAAGACGACTCCAATGCCGGTGGCTCGATGCCCTGGCCCAGCTCCGCCGCCGCACGCAGGAGACGTCGACGCATCTGAATGATCGCCGCGTCTGACGTGCCGAGGTGCTCCGACATGCGATCGTAAATCGCACCCATGCTCTCCTGAACCGCGCAGTCTTGCTCGCTGATACCGGTGATGCCCGTAAAAGACTGCCCCAGCCGCTGCGCCTCGCGGTCAATCAGATAGTCATTGGTCATGTTCCTGACCGGCCGGAACGTGCCCGGAATCTTCAGCGCATGCACCCCGTGGCCTTCGACAACCCATGCCCGCTCAGCCTCGGTGAGCGGACGCTGGGGATGCCAGGTCATCGAAAACGTGTAGCAATGCTCGTCGTCGATCGGCACCCAGGCATGGCCACTGATCGGTCCACCGCCAAATGGCGGGATCATCTGAAAAAACGGGAACAGCCACTGGGTGATGCGCCAGTAATACGAGTCTGCCTCCGCCTGGCGTCGCGCACCAATGACAAAGCCGTACGGCGTGTCGACGACCTCGAACTTCGGTGCACCGTCTGAGTTCAGATATCGCCCGGCCAGGCTCTTGTCCGCACCTCGCTGCCCAGCGCCGTCCTTATGCAGGAAGGACACATGGGACGAGTCGATGCCGCCTTCCATCGCCTGGGCGTAGTTCGTCTCCTGGACGCGTTTCGAGAGATAGCGCTGCTCATCGCTCACCAGCGACCACTCGAGATCCGGTAGCTCCGGGCGAGATTCTGGCGGCCCCATATACACCCAGATCAGCCCGCCTCGTTCGACGCACGGGTAGGCAGTGGCGCGCACCTTCGAGCGAAAATCGGACTCGGCCGGCTCGTTGGGCATATCCACGCAGGTGCCATCCACGCTGAACTTCCAGCCGTGGTAGACGCAACGCAGTCCGGCTTCTTCGTTCCGGCCGAAAAACAACGACGCGCCACGATGCGGGCAGTTCGCCGCGACCATGCCCACCTGACCGTTGCTATCCCGAAACGCCACCAGGTTTTCGCCCAACAGCTTGACCCGCAACGGGTCGCTATCGGGCTTCGGCAATTCCCAGGACAGCAACGACGGAATCCAGTAGCGGCGCATCAAGTTGCCCATCGGCGTGCCCTGGCCGGTACGGGTCAGCAGCTCGTTATCTTCGCGTGACAGCATGGCCGTGTCTCCTCAGCGGGTCCGCTCGCGCTCGCGCTCGCGCTCGCGGGAGCGATCGCCGACGTTCTGGCGATACGCCAGGTACAGGTATGGGAACTCTTCTTTGGCGATGTTTTCGAAGAAGTAGCGAATCCCGAACGCGACGCGCAGCATCGACGATTCGGTGTCGCCGTCGTTGATGTGCTGGTGCACTGTTTGCGGACCGGGCACATGAAACGCCGAACCCTGTTTCCAGGGAATGCTGACACCATCGACCACGCTGTGGCCGACGCCTGACAGCACGTAGAGATGGGCTTCCATATGGGCGTGTGTGCCGCCAAACTCGTGCGGCGGGTCCGACAAAATGCCGCTGATCTCCGTCTCCAACGACTTGAACCCATTGCGGTCCTTGCCGATGCGCATGAATTGCACCAGTTTAGCTTTGTGGGCGTTGCCGATCGCTTCCATCCCGTCGAGCGTGCCCAGAACCAGCGGCTTGCCTGGCTCGATCACTGGCACCGCGCCCTCCGCCGACTCGCCACCGATACGCACCTCGGCGTCGGCCAGCGGCAGGTGAATCCGCCGTCCGTGGGCGTCGAAATTGTTCGGTGTTTTGGGCACATTCGGCAGATGTGTGATCCGGCCTCGCTCAGCCAGCTGGGTATGGCGATGCAAACCGCAAAAGTGCTCCAGATGTACTGACATTGCCGAGAAGTAGCGTGCCGTGATGTCGCCAGTGTTGAAGTGCTGGTGCTCGGCGCCGAACGGCACGACCAGTGTGCTGCCCTGCTGCCAGTCATACCGCACGCCGTCGATCACGCTCCAGCCGGAGCCCTCGATGATGTGGATCGATTCCTCGCCGTGCTTGTGTTTGCCCGTGTGACAACCGGGTGGGATTTCGGCGATCAGGCTCTCCGTACCCCAGGTCCGGAAGCCCAATTCAGGCGCGATCAGCAAACCGACTTTGTAATCCTGGACTGTTTCGACCCACTCGATGTCTTCCTCATGGGTGACATTGCGCGCCCGCTTCTTCTCTTCGGTCGCCTGATCCC
This sequence comes from Chloroflexota bacterium, assembly GCA_035995405.1. GTDB lineage: Bacteria > Chloroflexota > UBA6077 > UBA6077 > CF-72 > CF-72. The sequence continues at coordinate 687 of DASYKL010000631.1, read as the reverse complement.
ACATGCTCAACCAGTTGTCGTAAAAGGTCATCGACACTCCCCCGTGCGAGTCCCGTCAGTATAATGGCCCCCCTTCATGGCACAGACGACGCGGGCAACGGTTCTTATCGCGCCAAAAACGTTTGAAGTGCGCGAGCTCGATCTTCCGTCCATCGGCCCAGACGCCGGTCTCTTGAAAGTTGAAGCCTGCGGTGTGTGCGGCAGCGACGTGCATGGCTGGCAGCGGCTCGAGCCCGGGCCGCGCATTCTTGGCCACGAGAACGTCGGCATCGTCGCCCAGATTGGCGCTGCAGCGCAGCGGCGCTGGGGCGTCAAAGAAGGCGACCGAGTCGCCCTCGAGGAGTACGTGCCGTGCGGCTCGTGTCGCTGGTGCCGGACCGAAGACTTCCGCTTCTGTGACCAGACGGACTTCTCGGGGCCGGGCGAACGGCTGTGGTACGGCTCCACCCCCCTGGCAACGTGGCCGTCGCTGTGGGGTGGCTACAGCGAGTACATGTATATGCATCCCAATGCCGTTGTGCACAAGATGCCCACGCACGTTCCGGCTGAACAGGCGGCCGCCTTTTTACCGTTTTCCAATGGCGTGGAATGGGCGTACCGCTATGGCGAAGTCGGCCTCGGCAAAAGCATTCTCATCCAGGGACCTGGACAGCAGGGTTTGGCGTGTGTGATCGCCGCCAAAGAAGC
>DASYKL010000630.1:0-2374 GCA_035995405.1 Chloroflexota bacterium | reverse complement strand
TGCACCGAACGGCGGGGCGCCCACGATTTCTGGGGACGAGGCCGGTCTCATCGAAGCTATGCGCGCCGGTGATGAGGCAACGTTCGCGGCGATGGTCGATCGGTATCAGGCCGGGATGATTCGACTGGCCATGGTGTATGTCAAGGATCGTGCGGTCGCAGAGGAGGTAGCACAGGAGGCCTGGCTGGGCGTGCTGCGGGGCGTACACCGTTTCGAGGCACGCTCCTCGTTCAAAACATGGCTGTTTGGCATCCTCATCAATGGCGCCAGAAGCCGTGCTCGGCGTGAGTCGCGCAGTACCCCATTCTCCGCGCTGGGTGATCCAGCCGGCGATCCCTCAGGAGCGGCCGTCGCGCCCGAGCGCTTCCGTCCGCCAGACGACCCGCAATGGCCGGGCCACTGGGCGCCGAACATGGCTCCACGCTCGTGGGGCGACGACCCTGAGCAGCGTCTGCTGGCGCGCGAAACCCAGCTGCAGATTCGGCGGGCTATCGGCGCGCTGCCACCCAGCCAACGCGAGGTCATGGTGCTGCGCGACGTCGAGGGTTGGAGCGCCGAGGAAGTTTGTAGCAGTCTTCAATTGTCCGAGAGCAACCAGCGGGTGCTGCTGCATCGCGCGCGATCGAAAGTGCGGCAAAGCCTCGAGCAGTCCCTTGCACAGGCCTGAGACCAACTGACGATGACCCCTCCCCCCGACGACTTGCCCTGTCAGGAGCTCGTCGAGCTCGTCACTGACTACCTCGAGGGCCGGCTACCCGAATCGGAGCGGCAACGCTTCGATGCCCACCTGCAGGTCTGCTCCGGCTGCCGGAATTACCTGGAGCACATGCGCCTGATGATCCAGGCGGTTGGCGCGCTCCGAGCGGAGTCGATCGAGCCGGAAATGAAGGATCGGTTGCTGGGTGCCTTCCGCGACTGGCACCGCTCAGGCTAAACCATCGAGCGGCCATGGCGACTTTGTTCGCATTTCAGAAAACCTCCAGCCGTAGCTGCACCACGACGCACGCTTATCGCCTGAGTCCGGCAGGTCACTCCAGGGGTGAGAGCTGTCAGCGAGCGTCAGCGTTGGGCTGACGCCGCTGGCTATCGGATCCGCCGGCGACCGCGTCACCCACGCAGTCAGCCCCGCTGAGCACCAAACATCGTGGGCAGCACCGCGACTGGACTCCGTTACCGAGTCAACTGGCAGCCGGCGCGGCGCGTAGCCGCCTTAACTGTCGCGCCGAGCCGTGCTCCCGGGTGGGAAATCGTTTTGCGAGCGGTCGCCAAGGCTGGTCCTCGCGACCCCAGTGATTGCGTCGCTAAACGCGTGGTTTGCAGGTAGACAGCACCCCAGGTCGCGCCTGGTCCTGGCTGCGCCAACTCGGCGCGGGAAGGCATCGGCCGATGGTGTCGAGCGAGCTGAACGGTGCCTATTTACAATCGCAGGAAAACTCAGAGGAGGTCCTCTCATGCGGGGCACGATTGTGCTTTCAGTGCTTGCCTCGTCGGTCGTCTCGGTCGCGGTGACCGCGCTGCTCATGTTGGCACTGCTGCCGTCCGCCGTGGATGCGCAGGTTGCGAAACTCACCGCGTCCGGCCTGTCGGTGGTTGGGGCTGACGGGCGCCCTGGCGTGAGCGTCGACGTAGGTCCGCCAGGTGGAGGGATTCTGCAGGTGTTCGGGAGCGACGGCAAGACCGTTCGGCTTTCGCTCAATTCCAGCGGACAGCCAGGCGCCGCGGGGATCGCTCCGAATGCCGGGCTCAACCTCTACAACGTGGATGGGCTGGAGGTGGTGCGCGTGGGCAGCATCCAGGCCCTCAACGGCTACGCCTTCAATCTGCGTGACGCTCAGGGGAACACTCGCTATCGGGCGGCGGTGGACGGCAACGGGGACGCGACGATACAACTCTTCGACGCTGAGGGGAACGTCATCTGGAGCGCGCCCTAGGCGGCCGGCGCAAACCACGATGCGCGCATTTGTCATCGTCATCTTCGACGGTGATGGAGAGGTGCTGCACATCAAACGCGATCCGCGCGTCAGCATCGTCGGAGCTGACGATCGGGTGCTGGTGGGCAATCGAGGGGTGCGGTTTGCTCATACGCTTCGGCGCGAGGCGCAGGCGGCGGTAGGCTGCGCCAACCCAAGCGGTATGCCAGCGCCTCGGAATCACGCGGCTTCGCGCGCCTGGCGTGGTCGATAATAGTGAGCCTCACTATGCGACGGCCGGCGGGTCGGCTGACGCTGTGGAGGCGTTGGGGGCGCCACCACACGACCACATTTGCGGTACTAGCTCGACCTGCTCCAGCGGGCGCCAGGGTCCATTGACACATTCGGCGAGCGCACTGTCGTCACAGTCTGCAGGCGATCGGCCCGAGCTCGAAGTGCCCGAT
>DASYKL010000629.1:0-11765 GCA_035995405.1 Chloroflexota bacterium | reverse complement strand
AGCTCGATTCTCAACGTGACGCTCGGCACGACGCCCCATCCGTCGAACAAAGTTGGCGCTAATCCGCAGGTCTTCCAGACCTACGACACGACGGTCAGCGTGCTGCCGTGGCGGAACGACCCCAATGTCATCGATTCGATCCTCGTCGCGCTCGACCTCCCGCCAACGCGGATGGGTGACTACCACATCAAGAACAGTTCGCCAGCGGTGAACGCTGGCGCGGCAGCAAAGGGGACGTGCGCGACACCAGCGGTCGCCTCGGCAACCTGTTTCCTTGCTCCAAGCGACGATCTCGATCGGGATCCGCGTAAGCAACCATTGGCAACCGCGAACCCGGTGGACATCGGCGCCGATGAACTTGGGCCGCTCGGCCCGATCCAGGAAGTGCTTCCGGGCACTGGTCTGTACTGAGGCAATTACACATGAGTCAATCTTTCTCTCATCGAACTCTCCGTCGTCGCGGGCTCCTCGCCCTCGGCGGCGGGGCGCTCGCCGCGGTGGCGGGCGTACAGCTAGCACCCCGCTTTGGTCGCGGTCTGTCCTTAGGGGCAGACAGCGCCGAGGCCGCGGCGTCGCCTACCAATCTCAAACTGGTTGGCACCGACGGTTGGATCTACCTGCCCGGTTCAGTCGGCAGCGTCCAACCCGACACGCTTGCGCCAAAGCCGCGGACCACCTACATCTTCGGGTTTCGCGACGTCACGGCGCTGGACGTGGGAACGACCCAAGCACAGAAGAACCGCGCCCAGGCTTCGGCACCGCTCATCTATGTCGACGAGATGACGGACGTGCGGCTCAGTCTGACTAACCTGGGCCTGGCCCAGCGGCCGGACCTGGTCGACTCACACACCATCCACTTCCATGGCTTCCGCAATGCCATTCCGCTGTTCGACGGCGTCCCCGAAATGTCCATTGCGGTGCCGATCGGTCGCGAATTCACCTATTACTACAAGCCGCGCGATCCTGGGACGTACATGTACCACTGCCACTTCGAAGACGTCGAACACATCCAGATGGGTATGACTGGCGTCATCTTTGTGCGGCCACGGCAGAACCAGGGTGCGACTGGCATTCCGGTGGCGCGCTCGGCTGGCGGACCAGCCAGCAGCCCGCTGGGCTACGTCTACAACGACGGTGTGGCACCCGGCCAGGCGCGCTCGACGGCCTACGACCGCGAGTTTGTGATCTTCCTCACCGAAGTGTGGGCCGATGCCCACTGGCGGGACGCGCACATTCAGGTCAGCGACTGGAGCGACTATGCGCCCGACTACTGGCTCATGAATGGCCGCGTGTACCCGGACACGATCGAGCCGAACTACGACCCGATGGTGACGCCAACCGCGACACCAGCGGGCGACAGTCCAGCCGAGCGGCTCCAATTTCAGCCGATCTCGTCGTTGGTCAAAGCCAACGCCCAGGAGCGGGTGTTGTTGCGCTTCGTCAACCTCGGCTATCGCCAGGCAGCCATGACACTGCCGGGCTTGCCAATGCGCGTGGTGGGCAAAGATGCGACGCTGCTCCGCGGTCGCGACGGAACGGACAACAGCTACCTGACTAACACCGTGTACGTCGGTCCAGGCGAAAGCACCGACGCAATTTTCACCGCACAGAACACCGGCACTTACCGTCTCTACAACCGCGACTACGCCTACTTGAGCAACGCCGGCGCGAGCGGACTGGGCGGGCAGCTCACCGAGATACGGATCTCAGCGGCGAACTCGCTGCCGCTGCAGACCGTTCCGCAGACATGAGGAGAGTCACGATGCCTTCCAAGACTCTGGCCAGACTCGCCTCGGCGGTGGCCCCAGTCGGCGCGGCAGCAGTGCTGCTGCTCGGCGGCTCGGGCGTTCCAGTCCGAGCGCAGACCGCCGCCACGTCGGGCATGGTCTGCACGACCAACGCCAGTAACACGTTCACGATGACCGCCCAGCCGGGCTACGTGGCCATGCCAGATGGCAACACCGTCTACATGTGGAGCTTTGCAGCAGGCAACCAGGCCTTTCAGTTACCCGGACCGACGCTGTGCGTCAATCAGGGTGCGACCGTCACCATCGTGCTGAACAACACGCTGACGGAAGACGTGTCACTGGTGTTTCCGGGTCAGGAAAGCGTCACCGCCAACGGCGCGCCGGCCCAGCCCCAGTTCGATACCGCCGGCAATGTGACGTCGCTTGCGCCAGTGGCTCCCAAGACCAACGGCAGCATGACGTATTCATTCGTCGCCAGCTCGCCTGGCACGTACCTGTACCTGAGCGGGTCAGACCCGACCAAACAGGTCCAGATGGGCCTGTATGGCTCGCTCGTCGTCCGTCCGACGCAAGGCTTCGATTTTGCCTACAACCGCGCGGACAGCCGCTTCAATCCCGCCAACGAGTACCTGATGTTGTTTTCGGAAGTGGATCCGATCCTGCATCACGCGGTCGAGCTCGGCCAGGCTTACGACATCAACACCTATCAGCCGCGCTACTGGCTGATCAACGGCCGCTCGTTCCCCGACACGATTTCGGACAACAACTCACCCTGGCTGCCGTCACAACCGTACGGCGCGCTCGTCCATATCCACCCCACGACTGTCAGCAACCCGCTGCCGGCCCTGGTCCGCTATTTGAACGTCGGCGCCTACAACCATCCGTTCCACCCGCACGGCAACCACGGCCGCATCATCGGTCGCGATGGTCGTGCACTCGAGAGTTCGAGTCACGAGGACCTGTCGTACGAGAAATTCCTGGTGCTCCTCGGCTCCGGGCAGACAACAGATGCGCTGTACACCTGGACGGATGTCGACGCCTTCAGTCCGACGACCAATCCGATACCGGTACCGCAGCCACAACAACAGAATTTGACCTACAAGGACAACGCGACGTGGTACAGCGGGAGCCCCTATTTGGGCTTCAAAGGTGATCTGCCCGTCGGCGTCACGTCATACAACGAATGTGGCGAGTACTACCACGTGTGGCACAGCCATGCCCTGAATGAGGCAGCCAACTGGGACGCGGGTTTCGGCGGCATGTTCACGTTGGAGCGGGTCGATCCGCCCACGCCAAACACGTGTCCATAGGCAGCGGGGGACTTCATGCACAAACACATTGCTTTCTCTTTACGCGGCGTGAGGCGACGCTTGCTACCGTTGGCGCTGACGGTCTCGGCCGCCGCCGCCGTGCTGGCTGCGTCGCTGGGCGCAGCGGCTGCACCGACCTCAGCCGGGCTGACGACCGTCAGTTGCACGCCCAGCTGCGACCTCTACGCCAAATCGGGCACGATCAACCTGCCGGGTTACCCAGGCCTGCAGGTCTATGGTTACGCGCTAGCGCCGGACACCGCGGCGCTGGTGCCTGGTCCGACGATCCTTGCCACCCAGGGCGCCGCTGTCACCGTCCGGCTCCACAATATGCTCGCTGAGCCGAGCGGGTTGGTTTTCGCTGGCCAGACTGTTCCGACTGATCCAATCGGCGTGCCAGCAAATGGCGGCATGACCGCATACACGTTCACTCCTTCTCAACCTGGCACGTCGATCTACGAAGCCAGCCTGACCAGCGGCGGACCGCGGCAGGTGGCGATGGGTCTCAGCGGTGCACTGGTCGTCAAACCGACCGGGACGCCGCCCAACCAGGACGAGGCGCTCGTCATCCTCACTGAAATCGACCCGGCGTTCAACGCCAGTCCGGCGACGTACGACTTGCGCAAATTCAGCCCCAAGTTCGGGCTGATCAACGGCAAGATCCAATCAGCGAACGATCGCGACCTGGTCGCAACGAGCCCTGGGCGCACAGTCCAACTGCGCTACGTCAACGCCAGCCTGCGGGAGCGATCCGTAGGTGTGCTCGGCCTGCATCAGACTGTTCTGGCGGCTGACGGCTTGCCGTTGCTTTATCCCTATCAGATGGTCGCCGAGACCATTCCAGCGGGCGCCACGCTCGACACGTTGGTCACGATTCCGATGACGGCGACGAACGGCTCGCGCTTCGCGGTGCACAACGGCACGTACCAGTTGCACAACGCCGGTGTTCTGAATACCGATAAAACCGTCACCACGGGTGGCATGCTCAGCTTCATTCGCGTCGATGTGGACGTGATCAATGCACCGGGCGACACAACCGGTCCCGTGAGCACCAACGTCGTGGCGAGCCCAAATCCAGCAGATGGCACTGGTCCAGTGAGCGTGACTGCCAATGTGAACGACGCCACCACCGGGGGTTCCGGGGTCGCGGCCGCAGAGATGTTTATCAACCAGCTCGGCGCGAACGGCAGCAGCACTCTACAGATGACCCTCACTGCGGTGGGCCAAACCGCTTCGGCAACTCGCAACATTCAGATTTCCGATTTCCCCAAGGATGCCCTTGGCAACCCGATCGGCGGCAATTACACCATTCTGGTTCATGGCCAAGACGGAGCCGGAAACTGGGGCGCCGTGGCATCGACCACGCTGGCGTTGGCCGTAGGTGGTCCAACGACAACAGGTGTCTCGGTGACTCCCAGCTTAAGCAACGGTAGCCTCGCAATCGCCGTCAGCGCGTCGGCCAGCGATGCCACCACAGGCAGTCAAAACGTGGTAGCCGGCGAATTTTTCGTCGATACCGTTGGGACGGCGGGCTCCGGTACGGCCATGACGCCGAGCACGACCGGTCCGGTTGTCGCGCTCAACGGCTCGATCCAACCCGTTACACCGCCGGCGCTCGCTGAAGGCACGCACCTGGTTTCGGTGCACGCCCAAGACTCGCTGAAAGCGTGGGGGCCGTATGCCACCGCTTCGCTGCGCGTCGACAAGACGGGTCCGGCGGTCGTTGGCGCGGTCTCCGTTTCGCCGTCGCCAAACAACGGCAAACAGTCGTATGACACGACGCCGCCGCCAGCCGATGGCGGGAGCCCGCCACCTGTTGGCGTGCGGATTTCGGCGACGGTCACCGACCCGCTGTCCGGCGGTATCAATTCCCGCATCACCGCAGTTGAGGCCTTCGTCGATGTCGACGGCACCCCAGGGACGGGCCTGCAATTTGTTCCAAGTGACGGCTTCTTCGACAGCCCGACGGAGTCGGGTTATGCCACCCTGCCGTTGACCGCGCTGGCGACGCTGCCTGATGGTCGACACCCGATCCTCGTCCATGCTCAGGATGCCGCTGGTAACTGGGGGCTATTCACGAATGGCACCTTGATTCTGGATCGCCTGGGGCCGGTGGTGAGCGGCGTCAAAGTCAGTGCGGTTGGGACCGACTGGCGGGTCACTGCAACGGCCACGGACGCCGCGACGAACGTCGTAGCGGCTGAGTTCTACGAAGGAGCCGACCCGGGTGTTGGCCTGGCCAGGCCGATGAGCGGCGCGTTTACTAGTCTGACGGAGGCGATTGCCACACCGTCGATCACACTCGCCAACGGCTCGCACACACTCCACATTCGCGCTCTCGACGCGCAGGGGCACTGGGGTGCGGCAGTGGCCACCCCGGCCATCGATCCGATTTTCCTGGACAGCTTTGAATCGGGCACGCTCGCTGCGTGGAGCTCGAACACTAATGCGCTTCCCCCAGCCACCCCAGCGTTGACCACCTCAACGGCGGCGGCGATGAGCCCCGTCGGGACCTACGGTATGCAAGCCGCGATCGCTACTGGTGGCGCCACCACGGCCAAGTACGTTACTGACACCACGCCCGCGGCCGAGCGGAGTTACCACGGTCGATTCTTCTTCGACCCGCGCGGGACGATCAGCCCGAACGGCCATGACATCCTCACCGGCGCATCGAATGCCAGCGGCAGCGCGACGATCTTCAGGGTTCAGTACCGCCGCCTGGTCGTCGGCACCGCGATCAGTTATCAGGTTCGCGTTGGCGCCCTGATCGGGGGGACCATGCAGAATTCGGTGAACTGGTACACCATCACCAACGCGGCACACTCGATTCAGATCGCGTGGCAGTCCGCTACAGTGGGCGGTGCGACCCTGTACGTCGACGGCACCCAGGTGCTGGCAACGCCAACAGGTAACACCAGCGCCTCTACGCTGCAGACGGTCCGCCTGGGTCCGCAGAACATCACTGCGGGAACCGCAGCCGGGCTCGGTGCTGCAGGCGAATACCTCGATGCCTACGTCTCGACACGCACGCTGCTGATCGATCCGTAGTCCATTTTCTCAAATTGCCACTCCGTCCGGCTGGGTTCGCTCAGCCGGGCGGGGTAGCTCTCGTCATGCAGTGGAGCATTTCATGAAGATATCCTTCTCCGCGGCCCGCACGGGCTCCCTCGTGTGGATTGGCGGCGGCCTGATTGGCCTCGTCATCGTCGGCGCGGCCGCCTTTATCGGTTTTCAATCGTGGACCACCGCACCGGGGTCCATTGTCACCAACGCGCTACCGACGACCGCAGGCATTATTGAAGAGCGCTGGGGTGTCCGCTTTACCCAGATCGGTGTTACCGCCGATGGCGGTCTCGTCGACGTGCGTTATCAAGTCCTCGACGCTGACAAGGCACAGGTCCTCACCAGTGACGAGGAGCACCTGCCGGTTCTGCTCGACGAGGGCAGCGGCAAGGTCATCAATTCGGCCGCACTGATGCCGAACCACAACCTGCAAGCGGGACGGACGTACTTCGTCCTGTATCGCAATACCGATGGCGCCATCACCCCCGGCAACCAGGTGAGCATCGTCCTGGGTGGCCAGCGGCTCGAGCATCTGGTCGCCTGGTAGACACGCTGGACTGGAGAAGATGGTGGTAGGCGATTGGTTGCGCGGCCTAACGCGTCACGTGTGGCGATGGAGCCTGGTCGGTCTGACGGTACTCACCGTGCAATTCGCACGGCCGCCGTCGACCGCTGATGCACATGCGGTCTTGCTGCGGTCGGATCCAGCCGACAGCGCGTCACTGTCGCAGGCTCCAGCGCAGATCCGCTTGTGGTTCAGCGAAGCCCTGGCCGGCGGGCTGGCCAGTGTCCAGCTGCTGGACACAGACGGGCACATACTGTCGCTCACCCCGCCGCGAGTTGACGCTACTGAAGCGGGACTGGTCGTCATCGACCTGCCGTCGCTTGCCGGTGGCGCCTACTCGCTGAACTGGACCGTCGTCTCCGAAACCGGTGGCCACCCCGCTCGGGGCACGCTGGTGTTTGCCATCGGCTCCGTTGCGCCACCGCGATCTACGTCGGGCAGCGCGTTCAGCCTGGCGTCGCTCGAAGCGCCGCTCAACGGCTTGCTGTTGACTGGCCTGATCGGTCTGCTGGGTGCTCTGGCGATGGCCACACTCGTACTTCAGCCGGCGGCACGCTCAGTAAGACTCAATACCGGACAACGCACGGTGGTCGCGCGCGCCGTGCGACGGACGTACGGCCTGGCCGGCGTGTGTGCCGTAGTCGGCTTTGGCGCTGGCGCATTGTGGCTGCTGTGGCAACTGCTGAGCGTCGCCAACGGACCGGCCGACGTGCTTTCGACGGCCTGGTTGTTGGTGGCCCAGACTCGCGCCGGCCTCCTATGGCTAAGTCGCCAGGCGTTGTTCGGACTCGTGGCGGTCCTGTTATGGCGCGCTGTGCGCGGCGACACGGCCGCTGCGTCGCCTCTTTTACGCGCCGCGGCTGTGGCAATTGCTACCGTCCTGGCGGTGGTGCAGGCACTGAGCGGTCACGCCGCGGCTTTGTCGGCCGATGCGCTACCGCTGGCGATCGCCGCTGATGCACTGCACGTGCTGGCTGGCGCTGCCTGGGTCGGTGGCTTACTGGCGCTGACGGTTGGTGTCGTACCGGTTCTGCCACGCGACCCTCCCGCTTTGACAATTCTCAGCCAGGTGATCTGGACGCGATTCAGCCGCGTGGCTGGCGTGTCGGCAGGTCTTGTGGTGGCCAGCGGGCTCTACGCCGTTGGCAGGCAGGTGGTGTCGTTAGCAGCACTCGTCGACAACGACTACGGCCGGCTGGTTCTGGCTAAAGTTGGCCTGGTACTCGCGACCGGAGCGATCGGCCTGGTCCTGTCATCCATAGTCCATCCTCGCGCCCTTGGCACATTGTTTCGCGTGCTGCAGCGCGCGAGCCTGCCGCGGCTGACCCGCATCGAAACGTACGTCGGATTGGCGGTCGTTGTGGTTGCCGGACTCCTGGCCTCGGCTGCTCCACCGCGCGTGACGCCAAATAGCAGCGTGCCCCACCCGGCGTACATGAGCGCGCATGTCGCTGACCTGCTGGTCGGACTGGAAGTCCGTCCCAACCGCGCGGGTCCGAACGTCCTGATGGTCCGCGCCATCAGCCAGCGCCGGCCAGCTCCTGGACCTGTCGAGCAGGTGCAAGTGCGGCTGATACCGCTGGCGGGAGGAGAGCCGCTACTCACCGACGCGGACCTGCAAGAGCCTGGCGTATTTCGCGTGGCCGGTGAAGCGCTCGCGTACGACGGCCCATGGAGCGCCGAGATCATCGTCCAACGTCCAGGGCAGCCGGCGCTGACAACGACGTTCGGCTGGACGGTCGGTTCGACGGCGCCAACCACAACGCGTACTGAGCAGGTCGCGCTGGCGTCGCTGCTTGATCCCGCGGCAGGCCTCGTGGTGCTGGTCACGATCGTGGTGGTGCTCTTGTTCTCGCGACGGCGGCGACATGCACCGTCCGCGGTACAGCCACGCCTGGCCTGGAGCCGTCAGGCTCCGTTTGCAGAAGCAACGCACGAAGGAGCAGCCCGATGAAGAACCGTCTGTACAGCCTGGTTGCCAGCGCCATGTGTCTCGCGGTGCTGGCGGGCAGCACCGTTCAGGCGGATGCCGCGGCCGCAACGCCCTTCGCGCAAGTTGCGCCTGCGGACAAAATTGCGCCTGATGTGCATGCCGCGTTGGCGGCGGCGCCCAGCGGCGGCACCGTACCCGTCATCGTCATGTTGACGAACAAAGTGGACCTGCGCGCCATTGCTGGGACGACCCGTGGGGCGCGCCTGGAGAATACGATCCGTGCATTGCAGGCTCGGGCCAACACGGACCAGCCTCGTTTGCAAGCGCTCGCCCAGGTGCGTGCGCTCAGTGGCAAAGTGACGCGCATCATGCCGCTGTGGATCATCAATGGAATTGCCTTGACGGCTACGAGCGACGTCATTCTGGAAGTCGCCCTGCTGCCTGAGGTCGAGCGCATCAACCTCGACAGCACTATCGCCGCACCGGCTGCGCCAGCCGCCGCGCCGGCGTCGGCCAGCGGTCCGCCAGAGGCGAACCTTTCGGCGATCAACGCACCGGCAATCTGGAATCTCGGCGACCGTGGAGCTGGCATCGTCGTGGCCAATCTGGATACTGGTGTCGACAACACACACCCGGACCTGGCAGCGAAATGGCGCGGCGGAGTCAACAGCTGGTTTGACCCGTACGGCCAACACACGACGCCAACCGATGTCAGTGGTCATGGCACCTGGACGATGGGCATCATGGTCGGCGGCGACGCCGGCGGAACGAGCATCGGTGTTGCGCCTGAGGCACGGTGGATTGCCGCCAAGATTTTCAATGACGCGGGCACCGCTACGGCATCGGCTATCCACCAGGCGTATCAATGGGTCCTGGATCCGGATAGCAACCCGAGCACACCGGACGCGCCGCACGTCGTCAACAACTCGTGGGCGTACGGGACCCCCGGCTGTAACCTGGAGTTCCAGGCTGACCTGCAGGCGTTGCGTTCTGGTGGTGTGCTACCGGTGTTCGCCGCGGGGAACTATGGCCCGGGCGTATCTACGGGGACCAGTCCGGCGAACTATCCGGAAGCGTTTTCGGTCGGCGAGGTCAACAACGCCGACGTGATTCAAGCGGAGAGCAGTCGCGGTCCAACAACCTGTGGTCAGGCTGGCTCGGCGATCTTTCCGTCGGTTGTAGCGCCGGGCACGGGCGTGCTGACGACGGATCTGTACGGTTTTTATACGACGGCTTCGGGGACGTCATTGTCGGCGCCACATACGGCGGGTGCGCTGGCGCTGTTGCTGAGTGCGTTCCCAGGGTTGAGTCCGCTGACGCAGGCGCAAGCGCTGCTCGCTGGGGCGGTAGATCGTGGGCTTGTCGGCGCCGATAACGCATATGGCAACGGGAGGATCGATGTCCTGGCGGCATACAACTGGTTGACAGCCAACGGGTATGGCCACGGGACCGCGACCGCCACGCCAGTCGCCACTGCGCCAGCCACGGCCACGGCTTCGGCCACTGACACGCCGACACCCGTCGCCACGGCCACGGCGACGGCCACGCCGACCGCGACGGCAACGGCCACGCCGACCGCACCGGCAACCGCAACGGCCACGCCGACGGCAACGGCCCTGCCGAGCGCAACACCGACGGCCACGGTCACGCCGATCGCCACGGCCACGGCGACGCGTGTGCCGTTCCTCTTCGCCGACGGCTTTGAACGTGGATCCACCGCCGCCTGGTCCGGCGGCGCCAGCGGCAGCGGTCTATCGGTCACGCCGTCAGCCGCCATGGGCGGCCCTGGCAGTACTCTGGGCCTGCGTGTCGCGCTCAGCGGTGCTGCCGCGTCGTACGTCTCCGATCTGTCACCCACAGCCGAGACCGCGTACCACGCCCGCTTCTATTTTCACCCCAACAACACCTCAACCGGCTCCTCGCAGCACGACATCTTCCAGGGCCTGAATGCCGCCAACTCGGGCGTCCTGCGGGTGCAATACCGTCGCACCTCGAGCGCCTTGCAGGTCCGCGTCGGGGCAGCCGTCGCCTCAGGTACGAGCTATAGCAGTTGGGTCACCATTTCGAACGCTGCCCATGCCCTGGAGGTCGGCTGGCAGTCCGCCAAAGCAGCAACCGTTATCCTGTGGGTTGACGGCACCGCTGCCGCCAGCCTCAGCAATCAGGACACCAGCGCCGCACGCATCGAAACCGCTCGGATGGGCCCGTCGGCTGGACTCACCAGCTCGACGAGTGGGACAGAATACTTCGACAGTTTCGCCTCGACCCGCACCACCTACATTGGTCCATAGGTACGTTGTTCATGGATATCACTCCCCAGTCGCTGGACAGGGGTTCTCTTGAAGCGTGTCTCGTTGAGGCCCTAGATTCGCTGCGCGCGACGAACGAAGAGCTGGTTGAAGTGCTGGCTCTACTCGCCGTGACGTTTCAATCAGGTGCCATTCGCGGTCATATTGGCCGCCGTGCGCTGCGCGCCCTCGCCGAAGGACAGCGGGCTCAGCGTCTCCTGGCCAACCTCCGCGACGTGAACACCCAGGCCCGCACCAGGGAGGCCGACGCGGTCTTCTACAACCTGGAACAGAAAAGCTAGAACAGCCTTGGCTGCCGGACGACCAGCGATGAAGACGGTGCGATCAGACCTGGGCCATCGTTCTGGAATGAGTTGACCAGGGTCGAGACGGCATAGGCCTCCATCAGCTCGGCCGGGTAAGGCCTCAGCAGGGCCAGCACGGCGTCGGTTGGGCTGCTGCGCGGATCGAGCCAGACCGCCTCGTCTTCGGGCCGCAGGATGACCGGCATCCGCGTGTGGATCGATGCCATCAACTCGTTGGGCTGGCACGTGACGATGGTCGCGCTCGGCCCGGCATCTCGCTGGCCGTTCGTCCACAGCCCGGCGAACGCAAATGGCTCGCCTGACTTCAAGCGGATATGCATCGGTGTCCGCTGACCGCTGCCTGGCTGCATTTGCCATTCGTAGAAACCGGTCGCCGGGATCAGACAGCGGCGATGCTCCAGCGCGTCGCGGAAGAGGGCGCTGCTGGCGATCGATTCGGCGCGAGCGTTGATGGAGGGCGGCCGCTTTGGCTGCCGTGGCGGGGCCCAGAGCGGCGCGTAACCCCACCTGGACAACTGCGCTTCCGCCTGCT
>DASYKL010000628.1:0-8742 GCA_035995405.1 Chloroflexota bacterium | reverse complement strand
CGTCGCGTGGCGCCTGCCGCGGCGGCGTCCGTGGGTTGGCTTGGTGGGCGCGCCGCCGAGCGTCGCCATCGTGAGGCGCTCGTGGCGCTGCGTGCTGTGGCGGTCTGGGCGGACCTGCCGCCGGCGCGGCTGCTCGAAGTGGCCGACGCGATGCGCGCCCTCGATGTGGCGGCTGGCGAGGAGGTGATACGCCAGGGTGAACCTGGCGACTGCCTCTATCTCATTGGTCGCGGCGCAGTAGAAGTCGTCGTCGACGGTCAGCCGCAGACTCGTCTTGGGCCAGGTGAGTATTTCGGCGAGCGGGCGCTGCTCCAGCCAGTGGCGCGTGCCGCAACCGTCGTGGCCCTCGAGCCGACTCGGCTGTTCGTGCTGGACCGAGTGGCATTCGAGTCCCTCCTGGCGTCCGATCTGGCTGTTCGCGCGCGTCTGGAGAACGCGTTGGCCTATCGACAGACGATTGCCGACATGCCGCTCTTCGCTGGACTCTCGTCAGCCGAGCTTGACCTGTTGCTGGCGCGCCTGATCCCCGTCAGCGTCGCCGCCGACCAGGTGGTGATTCAGCAAGGTGAGTCTGGCGAGCGTTTTTACGTTGTTCGGTCTGGCGCGGTCGAAGTGGAGCGAGACGGGACAGTCCTGGCGCGTCTGGGCCCGGGCGAAGCGTTCGGTGAAATCGCCCTGTTGCTCGACGTGCCACGGACGGCGACGGTGAGTGCCGCCGAGGCGAGTGAGCTACTGGCGCTGGAGGCGCATGACTTCCGCGACCTGCTCGCGCGGTACCTGGATCGCGCGGGTGAGCTCGAACAGTTGAGCCACTTACGACTCAACACGCACAAGCGTCTAGACGAGGTGGTCTAGCGGGTCCAGAATGGCGATGGGGAAAGGAGCCGGTCATGGTTCAGATCGACAAACAATCGACTGCAATCGCCGAGGCCGTCGATGCCTTGCACAGCGCGCGGGAGATGTACCTGATCCTGTATCCGAAAGAGCTCGAGGATGAGGTCATTCAAGTCTTGGAGTCAACTGGTGTCCCGGGTTACACGGAGATGCCAAAGATGATCGGCCGCGGCCGCCACGTCCGCCATTTCGACAATCCGGTCTGGCCAGGAGCGACCGGCTGCGTTTTCACCGTCGTTACGCCAGACGAGGCGCGCACGGCCTTGCTGCCGATGTTCCAGGCACTGGCAGCCAATCTCGAAACCCGCAGCAACGGCCTCTACGGTATCCACATCTACGCATTGCCCTGCAACCAGGTGATCTAATCGCGTAATGCGCTGAGTGGCCGTTGGCCGTGCCATACTCCGCGCCTATGACGCTCTGGAGGCGGGCCACCGCGTTAGCGATCGCAGCGGCACTCATGGCAGCGGCCGCACTGCTGAACGGGCAAGCGGCGTTCGCCGATTCGCTCGAGGTGGTTGGCTCAGCTGATCCTGGCTCGCCTGGACTGAATGCCATGGCGGTCGGCCTGGACGGCTTCGCGTACCTCGGCTCGTGGGGCTCAGCAGCCCAGTGTCCGGGCCTCGGCGCCCGGGTTTTCGACCTGCGCGACCCGACGACCCCGACGCTGATCGGTACGGCCGCGGCGTACGACGGCACAACTGCCGAGCATCTGGCCGCGGTGCACTACGCCACTCCGGCGTTCGTGGGCAATGTCCTGTTCGCGGGCATCCAACGCTGTAACGCGGCCAGTGCTGCCGCGAGCGGCCTGGCCATCTGGGACGTCAGCGACCCGGCGACCCCGACTGAGCTTGGGTTTCTGTCGCTCGGCCGTGGATTGCGCGGGGTGCATGAGTTTGCGGTCCGCCAGCGCGGCGACCGGTGGTACGCCTACCTGGCAGCCTCCAACTCCGAAGTGCTCAACGGACTCGGTGATCTGCGCATCGTCGATGTGACCGACCCGCGGCAGCCGCTGCAAGTCCTCGATTGGGGAGCCAAAAAGGACGCCGGTCTGCCAGTTGGCACTGGACCGCAATGCGCGCCAGCGTGTCGAGGTTTCGTGCCTCAAGCGTTTCTGCACAGCGTGGCCCTGAGTCCCGACGGACGAACCGCTTATCTGTCCTACTGGGATCTCGGGGTGATCGTGCTCGACGTTTCGGAGCCGAATGCACCACGTTGGCTGGGGCGCTTCAGCGAGCCGTCAGCAGCAGAGGGGAACACGCATTCAATCGCCCTGGCGCACAATGGTCGACTGGCCCTGGTGGCTGATGAGACGTATCGTCCGCCATGGGGCCGCCTGAGGTTGGTGGATGTTGTGGACCCAGCCAATCCGGTGCAGATTGGTGTCTTCGAAACGCCCAACAGCGCGGCGGGCACACCCGGCGAACAATACGCTTACACCATCCACAATCCCATCGTCGACGATCGCGATCCGAACCGCGCCTATCTGGCGTGGTACGCAGATGGCATCCGCCTGCTCGATGTATCAGATGGCAGCCGGCCACTCGAGCTGGCGTCGTGGGTTCCGCCGCGGGGCGGCCTGATCTGGAACGTGTCGTTCATGGGCGACTTGCTGCTGGCCGGCGACGTCGACAATGGGCTGTACGTGCTTAGTCGCTAGAACCTGAGGCGGCCGCGTAGCATTTTCTTGCCGGGAGGTATTTGATGCGTATTTTTCGTCGGACTCTGGCGGCCTGGATAGGACTGGCGCTGGCGATCGGAACGGTCGCCGCGCCCGCGTCGGTGTTCGCTGACGCGTTCTCGAGTTGGACGCCAGGACCTGGGGCGGTTCTCGACAATACATATGACGGCTACATTGATCAGCCAACCATGAATGCCACTGTGTCAACGGGTGGCTTCACCGTCAGCGGCTGGTTCGTCGATAAGCAAGCCCAGGGTTGGGCGGGTGCTGACGACGTGCAGATCTGGCAAGGCACGATGGACGGCGGTGGCAAGCTGCTGGCCAAAGCGCTCTTCGCTCAGAGTCGGCCGGACGTTGCCGCCGTTACGGGGAACCCCTTCTGGGCGGCTTCTGGCTTCAGGGGTGGCGTTCCCAGCGGCTCGCTCGCGGCGGGCACGCAGGTCATCTCGGTCTATGCCCACACGCCGGGCAAAGGCTGGTGGTTCAAGCAGGTCCAGGTCACCGTATCGGCGACTGCCGCGGTCAGCACGGCGCCCAGCGGTGCGGCACCGGCGCCCGTGGTCAGTAGTGGTGGCGCGTTCCCAATCGTCGGTATCGAGAAGCCCAAGGACGGCGAGAACGTTCCAACCAAGAGTGACTATGAGATTCAGGGCTTTGCACTGGACAAGAATGCGTCGCCCAGCCAGGGCGTTGCCGGATCGGGCATCGACCGCGTGGATGTCTACCTGGGCGATCGCGATGCTGGCGCTGCGTTCCTCGGTACAGCGGATCTCGGGTTCAGCGATCCAGCCGCGGCGGCATACGGCTCGCAGTTTGCCAGCGCTGGGTGGCGGATCACCTTCAAGCCGACCAAGTACAAGGCCAATAGCTATAACTTGACCGCGTACGCCCATTCGGTCGTAACGGGCAAAGAGGACTCCGCCTCGCGCTACTTTGTCATCAAGGAGTCTTAGCGGCGAAGCTCGCGGCTGACGGCGTCGGCGATGGCTTGCCCAACCTGGGCGGTCGTCGCCGACTTGTCGCTGCCGCGGGCTGTGTCGGGCGTGCGTAGCCCAAGTTCAATGGCGTCATCGACGCCGCGTTCGATAGCGCGAGCTTCTTTTTCCAGAAGCAACGAGTACCGCAGTAGCAGCGCGAGACTCTGGATCGCGGCAATGGGGTTGGCTTTCTGCTGACCAGCGATATCGGGCGCGGTGCCGTGGATCGGCTCGTACAGCCCTCGATAGCCACCGTGCTGGTTGCGGGCGCTGCCGAGTGACGCGCTGGGCATCAGGCCCATTGAACCGGCGAGGGCCGCGGCTTCGTCGGTCAGGATGTCGCCGAACAGGTTGTCGGTCACGATGACGTCGAAGTGCGTCGGTCGATACAGCAGGTGCATTGCCAGCGCGTCGGTCAGGATGGCCTGAAACTCGACCTGGGGATAGTCCTGCGCGACGCGCGTCGCAACATCACGCCACAGCCGTGAAGTAGCCATGACGTTCTGCTTGTCGGCCACGTGCACACGCCGCTTGCGATTCAGCGAGAGCTCGAACGCCATGCGGACCGTGCGCTCGACCTGCGGCTCGGTATAAGCGGTGGTATCGACGGCTCGCCACATGCCGCGCGCATCCTGCCAGTACTTCTTGGGTTTGGCGAAGTAGGTGCCGGCGACCAGCTCGCGGACGAACAGTACGTCGGTGCCCTGGACGATCTCTGGTTTCAGCGGCGACAGGTGGACGAGCTCAGGCTGCATCCGTGCGGGTCGCAAGTTGGCGAACGTGGCAAGTGCCGCGCGTAAGCCGAGGATTGCCTGCTCTGGCCGAACGCTGGCTTTCGGATCATCCCATTTTGGACCGCCGACTGAGCCGAACAGGACCGCGTCGCTCCGTTTGGCGAGGGTGATCGTTTCACGGCGCAGGGCGGTGCCGTAGGCGTCGATGGCCGCGCCGCCAACCAGGTCTTCGGTCAGTGCGAATTGATGGTCGGTCGCTGCCTCAATGGCGCGCAGCACCTTGACTGCTTCGGCCACAACCTCGGGACCAATCCCGTCACCAGGCAGAACCGCGATACGAAAAGCGGGCACCCTGCGAGGGTACCGGGCGACTAGCGGTAGACGTGGCCGATCGCGTCGAACACGCCATCGGCGGCGCGTCGCCCGTTGTTGGCGATCTGGCGCAAGTCTTCGTCGGTGACTTCGTTCTTCCGATCCGCCAGTTGTTTGAAGCCGGTGAACGCGTGGTTCAGCTCTTCCTGTGTCAAGAGCAGCCCCAGCTCCTCGAGGCGGGTCCGCAAGGCGTGGCGGCCGCTGTGCTTGCCCAGGACCAGACGGCTGCCCGCGGCACCGATCGCCGAGGCGGACATGATCTCGTACGTGCGGGCGTCTTTGAGCATGCCATCCTGGTGGATGCCACTCTCGTGGGCAAACGCGTTCAGACCGACAACGGCTTTGTTGGGCTGGACCAGTACGCCTGTGAACTGCTGGAGCATGTTGCTCGTCGGGACGAGCTCGTGCAGGTTCAGACGGTGGCTGACCTGGTGGTGATCGCGCCGCACAGTCAGGGCCATGGCCAACTCTTCCAGAGCTGCATTGCCGGCGCGCTCGCCGATGCCGTTGACGCAACACTCAACCTGGCGGGCGCCAGCTTTGATCGCGGCGAGGCTATTGGCGACGGCCAGGCCCAGGTCGTTGTGGCAGTGGACTGAGATCGTCGCTTGCGAGATATTGGGGACGTGCTCGCGGATGTAGGTGATGAGCAAACCGAACTCATCGGGTTGGGCAAACCCGCACGTGTCGGCAATATTGACGGTCGTCGCGCCGGCGTTGATGACCGCTTCGAGGACGTCGCAGACGTAGGCCCAGTCAGAACGCGTGGCGTCCATCGGCGAGAACTCGACGTCATCGGTGTAGCTTTTTGCCCGGGCGACCATCTCCTGGGCGCGCTCTCTGGCTTCACTGCGCTTCAGACGAAACTGCGATTCGAGGTGGATGTCCGAGGACGACAGAAAGGTATGAATGCGCGGGTGCTGGGCGTCCTTGATGGCGGCCCAGCACTGGTCGATATCGCTGGCGACCGCTCTGGCCAGGCCGGCGATCACGGGCCCTCGTACCTCACGGGCAATACGCCGAACGGCGTGGAAGTCGTCAGGTGAAGCGGCCGGAAAGCCGGCCTCGATGACATCGACGCCGAGTTTGGCGAGCTGCCTGGCGAGCTCAACCTTCTGGCCCGAAGAAAGCGAGAAGCCAGGCGACTGCTCGCCATCGCGCAGCGTGGTATCGAAGAATTTGACGAATTCGGACATGGCTCGCTCCGCTCGCCGGGGGTGGGATCTGGGATCTGGGAGTTGGGCGTTAGCCCGTAGTTGTGGTCAGGCCTTGTTTATTCATGAGTGATCGCAGATCTGTGCCCACTTTCTCCATCGGGTCGGCGGCCATTTGCTCACGGAATTTGTTGAAGTTGGGGCGGCCGGCCTCGTTCTCGTCCAGCCACTTGTGCGCAAAGGTGCCGTTTTGAATGTCCGTCAGAACTTCGCGCATGCGTGCCTTGACGCTGGCGTCGATGATCCGCGGCCCCGAGATGTAATCGCCGTACTCAGCGGTATCGCTGATCGAATAGCGCATGCGCTGCATGCCGCCTTCGAACATCAAATCGACGATCAGCTTCATCTCGTTCAGGCACTCGTAGTAGGCGACCTCGGGCTGATAGCCAGCCTCTACGAGCGTCTCCCAGCCAGCCTTGATGAGTGCCGTGATCCCGCCGCAGAGCACCGATTGCTCGCCAAACAGGTCAGTCTCCGTCTCTTCCTTGAACGTGGTCTTGAGCAGGCCGGCTTTGGCGCTGCCAACGGCGTTGCCATAGGCGAAGGCGTTTTGCCAGGCCTGACCTGTCGCATCTTGCTCGACAGCCACCAGTGACGGCACGCCTTTGCCTTCGACAAAAAGCTCGCGCATGCGGTGGCCAGGGGCTTTGGGTGCGACCATCCAGACGTCGACGCCTGCCGGTGGCACGATCTGTTTGAAGTGGATGTTGAAGCCATGCGCCCAGACGAGCGACTGGCCAGCCTTGACGTTCGGCCGCACGTGCTCCTCGAAGACGCGGCGCTGCTTCTCATCTGGAATCAGCATGACAATCACGTCCGCCTGACGAGTCGCGTCGGCCACCTCGGCGACTTGCAAGCCTGCTGTCTCGGCCGCGGCCCAGGACTTGGAGCCTGTATAGAGGCCGACCATCACGTCGAGCCCTGAGTCGTGCGCGTTCAGCGCATGGGCATGGCCCTGGCTGCCGTAGCCAATCACGGCAATCTTTTTGCCCTTCAGCGGATCGATGGGCGCGTCGGCTTCTGTGTAGATGTGTGCGGTCATTACCTACCTGGCTGAGTGATATGGGGCCTAGCTGACTAATTTGAGGCGATCGTTCTTGTCGGACTTGGCGACGGCTTGGCCGCGGGACATGGCTACGACGCCGGTGCGGACGAGCTCTTTGACGCCGTACGGACGGAAAAGCTCGATCAGGCTGTCCACTTTGGGCGTCGGCCCGGTTACTTCGATCATCAATGACGACGTTGCGACGTCCACGACGCGGGCGCGGTAGATGTCAGCGATCTGCATGACCTCTGCCCGTTGTGGCGCGGCTTTGCAGCTCACCTTGACCAGAGCCAATTCGCGTTCGACACGCGGATCGTCACTGAGATCGCTGACCTTGCGGACTTCCACCACTTTGTACAGCTGTTTGGTGACCTGTTCGACGGCGCTCCGTGCGCCGTCGACGACCATCGTCAAGCGCATGATGCCTGCCTCGTTGGTGCGGCCGATCGACAGCGATTCGATGGCAAAGGAGCGCTGACGGAAGAGGCTCAGCACGCGGTTCAGGACGACGGGGCCTTCTTCGACGGTGGCGACGAGGGTGTGTTTACTCATGGCTCGCTGCGCTCGCCGGAGCTGGGGGCTGGGAGTTGGGAGTTGGGGGTTTGCTCATCGGTCGGTGGCGTCCTTGGGGCTTGGAAGCGAAGTGGCTAGGGGGCGAGATCCAGATCCCAGATCCTGACTCCCAGCTCCCTGGTACGGGGTGTCTGGGATCACGTCTCCGAGGGCGGTGCCGCCGAGGACCCAGGGGTACACGTCTTCTGTTCGCGACACGCGGAATTCGATGATCGCTGGGCCGGGATACGCCATTGCCGCGCCGATCGTATCGTCCAGTGTGCTCGCCTCGTCGACTCGCCATGCTGGAATGCCGTAGGCCTGTGCCAGCTTGACGTAGTCCGGCGAGCCGCTGAGGTCGACTTCGACCAGGTTGCCGCGGTACTGGACCTGCTGCTGCTGGCGGACCATACCCAGGTATTCGTTGTTGAGCAGGGCGATCTTCACGGGGAGGCGATTGACGGCCAGCGCGGCCAGCTCCTGCAGCGTCATCTGGAAGCAGCCATCGCCGACAACGCACCAGACCTGCTTGTCTGGCCGGGCCATCTGCGCGCCGATCGCCGCGGGCAAGGAGTAACCCATCGTGCCCAGGCCACCCGAGGTGATGTAGGAGTACGGCTGGTTGTACTCGTAGTGTTGGGCCGCGAACATCTGATGCTGTCCGACGTCGGCGACGATGATCGCCTCGCCGCGTGTGGCGCGGCTGAGCGCCTGGATGACCTGTGGCTGATAAAGCACGGGTGTGTCGTCCGGGTAGCGCTTGGGCGGGAACTGTGCACGCCAGTCGCCGATCTGCGTCAGCCACGCCTCGTGGCTGCCCAGGGCATCGGGCTGGACCTCTGGCTCGAGGCGGTGAAGCACGCGGGCGACGTCGCCGACAATCGGGACATCGACACGGACGTTCTTGCCGATCTCAGCCGGATCGATGTCAACATGGACGATCTTGGCTTGTGGGGCGAAAGCGGCGAACTTGCCGCAGGCGCGGTCGTCCATGCGCATGCCGATCGCCAGCACCAGGTCAGAGTTGTGGACGGCGTAATTGCAGTGGACCCAGCCGTGCATGCCCAGAAATCCAAGTGACAACGGGTGGCTCTCGGGGAACCCGGAGATGCCCAGCACCGTGGTCATCACCGGGATGTTGGTTTTCTCGGCGAATGCCTTGAGCTCATCCCAGGCGCCTGACAGCAGGACGCCCTGACCAGCGATGATGACCGGTCGCTTGGCGCGTTCGATCAGGCGAGCCGCTTCTTTGACCTGGCGCATGTTCGGCTCG
>DASYKL010000627.1:0-2840 GCA_035995405.1 Chloroflexota bacterium | reverse complement strand
TTCCAGAGTTTTCAAGAACTTTCGCTCGAGCTGATGTCGTTCGATGTCGCCCCCGAGCAGCAGCTCTATACCTCACAAGGCGTTGCGGTCGCGGTCGAAGCCGTCTCGCAGATCAAAGTGCGGTCCGACCCCCTTAGCATCCGCACTGCCGCCGAGCAATTCCTCACCAAACCGCAGATCGAACGCGAGGCGCTGCTGCGCCTGGTCATGGAAGGCCACCTGCGCGGCATCGTCGGCTTGCTGAAAGTCGAAGAGATCGTCAAAGAGCCGGAGATCGTCGCCGGCCGTGTTCGCGACAGCGTTTCAGACGACCTGACGAAGATGGGCCTCGAAGTCGTGTCATTCACGATCAAGAAGGTCACCGACGAAACCGACTACATCAACAACATGGGGCGCCCCGACGTCGCACGGATCAAGCGCGAAGCCGACATCGCCCAGGCCGAGGCCGAGCGCGACACCGCCATCCGCCGCGCCATGGCTATGCGTGAAGCGGCCGTCGCCCAGGCACTGGCGGACCAGGAGCGCGTCATCGCCCAGACAGCCTCCGAGGCGAAGCAAGCTGAAGCGAACCGCGACCTGGAAGTGAAGCGAGCCGAGTACGACTCGGCGGTTCGCCAGCAACGCGCTATTGCCGAGAAGGCCTACGAGATTTCGGCCAACCAGGCCCAGCAGCAGGTCATCGCCGAACAGGTGCGCATCGACCAGGTCCAGCGCCAGGAACAAATCAAGGTCCAGGAGCTGGAAGTCAAGCGACGCGTGCTCGAGCTCGAAGCGACGGTCACCAAACCAGCCGACGCTGAACGGCAGCGCATCGAGATGATGGCTGAAGCCCAGCGCCAGAAATTCTCTATCGAAGCGACAGGCCAGGCCGATGCGACACGGTTGCAAGGTATGGCCGAAGCCGAGATCGTGCGGGCCAAAGGCCAGGCCGAAGCCGATGCGATGCACCAGAAAGCTGAGGCCTACCAGGAGTACAGCCAGGCGGCCGTCCTGGACAAGCTCATCACGGGCATGCCCGAGATCGTCCGCGCCCTGTCACAATCACTGGCCAGCGTGGACAAGATTACTATCGTGTCGACGGGCGACGGCAAGTCGGGCGGCGTTAGCCAGCTTACTGGCGAAGTTGCCAAAATGGTGGCCCAGGTGCCTGAGCTGTTCGAAACCTTGACCGGCCAGAAGGTCAGCGACTTGATGACTCGGCTGCGGGCGCTCGACGAGCCGCACCCACCAGCGCCGACGACGACGGTCATCGCACCACGCGAGAACGGCACTAAAGCCTAGTGCGATTAAGCGTTGCGCGTCCCGCGGCGCGCGTTGGTGAGCGTTTCACCGACACGCGCCCGCGGAACGCGGAACGCGGCACGACCGCCGCCGTGGCATGCCTGCTGTGCCTGTCGGGAGCAGCGGGCTTGATGTACCAGGTCGCCTGGGTGCGCCTGCTCGGGCTGACGTTCGGGGTAACGACGTATGCCATCAGCACGGTGCTGGCAGCGTTTATGGGCGGCCTGGCGCTGGGCAGCTTTTTCGGCGGGCGCCGGGCGGACACGGTTCGCCATCCCCTGCTGGTGTACGGCCTGGTCGAGCTCGCCGTTGGCGCGACAGCCTTGCTCACGCCCTGGGCATTTGGCGCCCTCCAGGGCACCTACGCTGTGCTTTCCCGTGTCGTCGATCCGTCGTCAGCGCCACTGATTGCTGGTGCGGTCCGCGCCGCACTGGCCTTCGCCGTCCTGTTGATCCCCACCGCGCTGATGGGCGCGACGCTGCCGCTCGCTGTCCGCGGGGTACGCGGGACCCGTCTCGAAGCCGACCCGACAAGCGGCGACAGCTGGGCGATGGCCCTCCTGTACGCCACAAACACAACCGGCGCCATCGTCGGTGTGCTCCTGTCAGGCTTCGTCCTGATCGGCGCCGTTGGCCTGAGCGAAACCATCACCATCGCCGCCACAGCCAACGCGCTAGCCGCCTTCGGCGCACTGGCTCTGCACGCCGTCCACCAACGCCGGATTGCCCACGCCACAACGCAAAGCCTCCTCGCCGCCGAGTCAGGCCCAGGGCCGGTGGCCGTTCGCGCCGTCGTCGCCGACGGCTCCCCGAGCCGCGAGCGGCGCTTCGTCGCGATGGCGCTGTGGGCTTTTACTGCGTCTGGCGCCATCTCTTTGGCTTACGAGGTCGTCTGGTCGCGCATCCTCGCGGTGCTGTTTGACAGCTCGATCTACGGCTTCGTCCTGATGCTGGCCACCGTCCTCGGCGGGATTGCCCTCGGCGGCGCCCTGGGCGGCGCATTCACCCGCTGGCGCGGCCGAGCCACCGAAGCCGCCACCCTCGCCTTTGGTGTTCTCGAAACAGGTATCGGCCTCGCCGCCGTCCTGGCTCTGCTGGCGTTCGGCACCGCCTACGACAGCCTCCTGGCCGCCCGCGGCAGCGGCTCACCCTTCGAACGCCTCGTCCGCACCGACCTTCGCCTCATGGCCGTCCTGTGCGTCGTCACCGTCTTGCCAGCCGCCTTGCTCATGGGCGCGACGTTCCCCGTGGCCGCGCGGCTGTGGGCTGCCGGCTCGAGTGGCCTCGCCCGACGGCTCGGCGGCATCTACGCCGGCAATGTCGCCGGGGCGATCGTCGGCTCGCTGGCTGCCGGCTTCCTCATGGTCCCGCTGCTCGGCGCCCACCTCAGCCTCCTCCTCCTGGCCGCGGCCAACGTCGTGATCGGCGCCGCCCTGCTCAGCCAGGTCAACAGCCGCCCAATCAGACCGGCACTCACCGCCCTCGCCGCGCTGGCCGTGATCGGCTGGGCGGCCACCTGGCCCTCACTCCACGAAAAACTCTTCCACGAGCACTTCCCC
>DASYKL010000626.1:0-13867 GCA_035995405.1 Chloroflexota bacterium | reverse complement strand
TCACCTCGCCGTCGCCCTGCGCGGCGTGCGAGTCACCCGTATAGATCTTGCCGCCGGGCTGCCACACGGGGATGTAGAGGATCGAGCCCTCGGTCAGGTCGCGCAGGTCGATGTTGCCTGCGTACTGGCCAGGTGGGACCGAATTGACGACCCCGCCCTCGGCAGGCGCGGACGCGAAGGTGCCCTGGAACGGACCGAGCGGGATCGTTATGCCGGGCAGGAACTGGGCGGTCATGGTTTCTTTGTCGAGAGTCAGGTAGCGGGCCTGACCGACGGGAAAGTCGTCTGGCAGGGTGCCGGTGGCGAGGTCGGCGGGGTTGACGAAAGTGGCGCCCCAGTCGACCGGCTCGAGGCTCAGGAATTGGATGGCCAGCATGTCGCCCGGCTGAGCGTTACGCACGCCAACGGGGCCGATGATGGAATGCGGCCCGCGGCCAGGATTCTCACGGCGGAGTTGAGCCAGGTCTGCGATGGAGGTGCCAGGCTGCAGGCGATTGAGGAAATGGGACCAGGTTGCGGGGTAGACGACTTCGTCGCCTGAGTCGATCTCGACGATGTCCGGCAGGGCGGTATCGAAGACGCCCAAGCGGACGGTTTCAGGGGTGGAGGGGACGGTGTGGACGCGGCCGCTCGAGGTTGGGCGCTGGGTGGCGGGAGGAGTTTGCGGGCCGCCACCGCTGCTGAGGAACGCGGCGCCGCGCAGGCGGGCTTCGTGCGCCTGGTCGACAGCGTCGCGGTCGAGCCAGTCGCCGTGGCGCAGGCGATCGGCGCGTAAGGCAAAGGGGGTGCCGTTTGCGAAACCGAATCGATCAGGGCCAGACGATTCGCCGCAGCCGAACATAGTCCTTTAAGAGTAGCTAAGAGTCGCGAAGAGTTGCCCGCGGCGGGTCGTACGCGGCCTGGCCCAACCCGGCGAGCGAGACGGGCGAGAGACGCCGGGCCGCGAGCGTGGCGCGGTGCGCATCTCTCAGGTTGGCATCAGTTCTCGTCGGATGGCTTGTCGGCTGGCGGGAGGGCTGTTTCGTCGACGGCCCCGGAGAACGTCCACAGGTCGCCGTTCTGGAGGTGGAAGCGGAGCTGGGATCTGGCTTGCTGTTTGGGCAGGCGGTCCCAGCGGACACGCTCTACCTCCGCCAGGGGGAGGTGGAGTGGGGGGGCTTCGGGCTCGCGGGCTTCGAAGTCGAAGCCATCTTCGGAGACGCGGGCGAGACGCCAGTGGTCGGCTGAGAGGGTCAAGGAGCCATCGGCGCCACGGCGGATCAGGTTGAAGTAGGACTCGCCAAAGCAGCGGGCGGCGCTGGCCGAGTCGAGTTGGATGCCGGCGGGCATGTCTTCTGGTTTAGCAGGTTGGGGTCTCGTCTCGCCGACGCGACTCGGTACTGGATTCAGTACAGATGGGAGCCTGCAGCCTCTGCCGCCGCGGTCGGGGTTCAGGGTGGAGCCGCTGGAGACACGTGAATGAGCTTCCAGAGTTTTTCAGCGGTGAACGGCATGTCGACGTGGCGGACGCCAAACGACGCTAGCGCGTCCACTACGGCGTTGGCTATGGCTGCCGGGGCGCCGACGGTGCCGGCTTCGCCTACACCCTTGACCCCGAGCGGGTTGAACGGCGACGGAGTAACCGTGTGACCCAGGATCAACTGGTCCAGGGTGGGCAGGTCGGCAGCGCGGGGGACGGCGTAATCGCCTAGCGAACCTGTCTGGAGTTGACCGTCGGGGGTGTAGACCACCTGCTCCATGAGCGCCTGGCCCAGGCCCTGACCGAGACCGCCGAGGACCTGACCCTCAACCAGTAGCGGATTGAGGACTGTGCCGCAGTCGTCAACACAAACGAGCTTCTGAATTGACAGGACGCCGGTGTCACGGTCGATCTCGAGCAGTGCTACGTGGGCCCCGAATCCCCAGACTTCACCTTCGGGCGTGAAAAAGGCGGTCGCTTCCAGGCCGGCTTCATCACCGGGCGGTAGATCGAGTGAGCCGTAGGCGGCCGTGCCCAGATCGGCCCAGGTGACCTGACGGTCTGGCGCGCCAGCTACGCCGAAAGCGCCGTCGAGCAACAAGACGTCATCGGGTGAGGCTTCGAGCAGATGGGCGGCCATGCGACGCGCTTTGTCGAGCACCCGATCGGCAGCCATCGATAGCGCGCTGCCGCCCATGGTCGCGCTGCGGCTGCCGAACGTGCCGATCGCTTGCGGCACGCCATGCGTATCGCCATGCATGACCACCACCTGGTCCATCGACACGCCGAGTCGGTCGGCGACGAGCTGGGCAAACGTTGTTTCGTGGCCTTGTCCCTGCGCGCTCGAGCCGGTAATGGCGGTCACCCGACCGGATTGCTCGATGCGGATCAGGCCGCTTTCGAAGCCGGCCCCGGCACTCGGCTCGACGAACGTCGACCAGCCGACGCCCACCAGACGGCCGGCGGCGCGTGCCGTCTCGCGCGCCGCCAGGAGGGCGGGGTAGTCGCTCAAGGCCAGCGCCTTGTCCAGCGCGGCGGCGTAGTCGCCCGAGTCATAGACGGCGCCGAGCGCATTGGTGTGCGGGAAAGCGGCGCGTTGGAGAAAATTGCGGCGGCGGAGCGCGACGGGATCGGTGCCGAGGGCGCGTGCCGCTTCGTCGACGATGCGCTCGATCAACAGCACTGATTCGGGCCGACCAGCGCCGCGGTATGGCCCGATGGCCGTGGTGTTGGTCAGGGCGGCGGCGATGTCCACCTCGACGTTGGCAATCACGTAGCAGCCGGGCGACTGCGACATCGGCCGGGCCGACGGGCCGACCGCCGCCGCCTGGAGATAGGCGCCGAGATTGGCCACGTTACGGACGCGCAGGCCGGTGAACGTACCGTCCTGCTGCACGGCTAGCTCGACGTCGATGCGCATGTCGCGGCCTTGCTGCATCGACACGAACTCTTCGGAGCGGGTGGCGACCCATTTGACCGGCCGCTGCAGCCGCAGGGCGCACCAGCCGGCGACGACGTACTCGCGGTAAAGGTTGTTTTTGGCGCCGAACGCGCCGCCGACATCAGGAGTCACCACCCGCACCCGGTTCTCGGCCAGACCCAACAAACGAGCAAGGGGGGCACGTAAGCGGAACGGCGATTGGGCGGCCACGTACAGCGTCAGCCCGTCGCCGAGTGGATCAGGCACGGCCAGCACGGCGCGCGGCTCGATGGCGACCGGCGCGAGACGATGGTTGTCGATGCTGAGGGCGACGATATGGTCGGCCGCGGCAAAGGCAGCATCCGCATCCCCGCCGGCGCGGTGATTGAGGAAACTGCGATTGGTGGGCAGATCGTCCCAAGCTCGCGGGGCGTGCTCGTCGAGGGCGGCCGCGGCATCGGCAACGGCGTCGAGTGGCTGATAGTCAACCTCAATCGCGGCGGCGGCGTCTTCAGCGGCGGCGCGCGATTCAGCCACGACAGCGGCAACGGCGATGCCGACCGCATTCACCGTGTCTCGGGCAAGGACCGGATTGGGTGGCACGTGCATGCCACGCGCACGCACGTTCAGAGGCATGTCTGCGACGGCTGACAGATCGGCGCCGGTGACGACTTGCAGCACGTCGGGGCTGGCGAGCGCGGCGGAGGTGTCGATGTTAAGGATGCGGGCTTTGGCGTACGGGCTACGAGCGAGGGCCAGGTAAACCGTGCCTGGGACGGTCAGATCATCGACGAACCGACCGCGGCCGGTGACCAATGCGGCGTCCTCGCGTCGTCTGACCGGCTTGCCGAGGGGGCTCGAGAAAGACATAGTGGGCCAGCCAGAGCGTAGCGCGCCGCGCCCGGGCGGGCCGGTCGATCCTGGTAGAAGGAGTGACGAGTGGCAAGAAGTGAGCGGACGTGGGGTTGACACCCGCGAGCGAGGCTCCGTATCGTGGCCAACAAGCTGGCGGAGTCGTCCGCTTCTCATGGCGATCACACTACCCTTCGCGGAGGCCAAGCACAGTGCACCACACAGGCCACCTCCCAGAGGTTTCGAGGAATCGTGCGGCGGACGCATAATTCTTTGAGCGGTTCACCGCTCCGTTTCACCTTTGGCTCGCTCGGACTTTTTGCGCGTACCCGACCGCGGTATCTCTTTCACGGCGTCATTGCCGCGGCTGTCAGCACCGCCGCGGTCGCTTCCGTCGCCCTGCAACCTCGACAGGTCACGACCGAGCCTTTGAGCATGGCCGTACTCGTCGAACCGACTGCGCAGGTCAGCCCACTCGGCCCGGCTGGGGCTTTCGACACAACCGTTGTTTCATCGACGGGCGACGCGGCGGTAACGACCACGCCTGAGGCCACTGCCGAACCGGCGGCCACGGAGGAAAAGCCGAGCGCGGCGAAGCCGATCGTGCACACGGTCGAAGAAGGCGAGTCGGTCCGCATGCTGGCGGCCAAGTTCGGCATCAGCCCCGAGACCATCATGGCCGCCAACAACCTGCGCAACCCCGACATGCTGCAGGTCGGCCAGGACCTGGTCATCCTGCCCAGCGATGGCGTGCTTTACACGCTGCGCAACGGCGAAACCCTTCGACGGGTGGCCGAGCGCTTCAGCGTCGACACCATGGACATCGTCAACGCCAACGATCTTGGTGGCGATCCTGACGTCGTTCAGCCCGGAACGCTGCTGATGGTGCCAGGCGCGACACCACAGGCTGCGGCACGCACCCAGGTGGCCGTGGTTCACACCGATAGCGGTGAGCAACAGATCGCCGCCATCGGGCCCGGCGTTAGCCTCCCCGTCGACGTCACTGCTCAAGCTGCGCCAAGCACACGCACGTACGAGGTCCAGGCTGGCGACACGCTGGCCAACATCGCCGAGACATTCGGCGTCGACGTCAACACGATCCTGTCGAGCAACGGCATCGACGATCCGAACACCATCAAACCAGGCAGCGAGCTGCGCATCCTGCCCGTTACGGGCCTGGAGTACGCGGTCCAACCGAGCGAGACGCTGGCCGACATCGCCTGGAAATACCAGGTCGACCTGGGTCTGCTGCTGGACTACAACGATCTGAATGATCCTGACGTGCTGCGTGTAGGAGCCAAGCTGGTCTTGCCCGGTGGCAAACTCCGGGCGGACGCGGCCACTGCACCTGCACCTGTCGTCGAAGCCGCTCCGGCGCCCAAGCCGGCAGCCGCTGTCGCTGCGCCGGCGATCGTTCAGCCCGCCGCGGCGCCGAAACCAGCGGCCGCGGCAAAACCTGCGGCCGCGCCAGCAGCGGCACCCAAGCCCGCGGCACCTGCCGCGCCGGCGCCTGAGCTCGCGGTTGGCGGCGGTGGCGGGACGATCGTCGCGAACGCCATGAAATACGTCGGCTATCGCTATGTCTTCGGCGGCACCTCGCCGTCAGGCTTCGATTGCTCGGGCTTCGTGTACTACATCCATAACCACAGCGGCGCCCCAGTCGGCCGCGGCATGTGGCAGCAGTTCAACGGCGGGGCACACATCTCGATCAACGCCCTGCAGCCTGGCGACACGGTGTTCTTCGCCAACACGTATATGGCTGGCTTGAGCCACGACGGCATCTACATTGGCGGCGGTCAGTTTGTCCACGCCAGTGACGAGCGCACCGGCGTGACGGTCAGCAGCATCTACACCGCGTACTGGCAAGGCCACTACGCTGGCGCCACGCGACTCTGGAACTGAGCTAAGAACAGCCTGCGCGCCACGCCACCGACGTGTGGCGCCAGGCTCAGGCTCGCTCGGTTGCTCGGGCGAGCTCAGTGCGCGTTACCAGGCCGAGCAGTCGCCCTTCAGCCATCACGGCGATCTGTTCGGCGCCTTCTTCCATGATCAGGTGTAGCGCGCCGATGGCTGGCGCGCTCGGCTCTAGGGAAGGCGCTGACTCGATCGGGACCATGGCCCGCTCGAGGCTCGTCTGGGGCCAGGTCTGCACAGGAATCAGCGCGATCTGGCTCAGGCTGAGCAGGCCAACCAGGGCATCGTCACGGTAGACGGCGTATGACCGCGGCGAAGCCAGCCTCGCGCTATCGAGCAGGTGCTCCTCGGCGAACGCCTGGATCGACACGCTGGCCTGGACACGGCCGATGTCTTTGTCCATGACCGATGCGACCGTGAGCTGGCGCAGGGCGTCCTGGAACAGCGTCGCGTAGCGCGAGCTGGCGGCACCGGCGTACATGAACCAGGCGATCATGATCAACCACACGCCACCGAGGAACCCGGCGCCGCCGTCGATCAGAATCCAGATGCCCGAAAACAGCAGCCCGACGGCAGCCACCTGGCCGACCCGCGCGGCAACCGTGCTGCCCCAGCGCAAGTCCTGGCCGGCGAACCACAGCATCGCGCGCAGGACTCGTCCGCCATCGAGAGGGAAGGCCGGCACCAGGTTGAAGATTGCCAGCGGGATGTTCATGGTCGCGAGCCACAAGCCGAGCGCGGACAGGGGCGGCGAAACGTCCCGCAGCAACCAGCCGACGATAGCGCCGACAATGCCTACAGCCAGGCTGGCCGCCGGTCCGGCAACGGCAATCAAGAACTCAGCGCGCGGGGTGGGTGATTCGCGGGTGATGTGAGCCATACCGCCCAGCAGAAAGAGGCTGATCGTGCGGACGGGGATGCCGAAAGATCGCGCAACGAGGGCGTGGGCGAGCTCGTGGAAGTACAGGCTGGCGACTGACAGCAGCGCCGCGATGACGGCCAGCAGGATGAGGCCATAGTCGGAAAATCCGAGACGCAGGCTGCTGAACGTCGTGTAGGCCACGTAGACCAGCAGCACGAGCAGGATCAGCCAGCTCCAGTTGGCGGTGAACTGGATGCCAAAGAGCTTGAACAGGCGCAGCGAACGGCCGGTGCCGGGCTCGTTGGCCGCAGGTCGGACCGTTGCCAAGTCCGTGTGACGGTTTCTGATCGGCCTGGCCGGCCTAGCGCGGCATGACGAAGTACAGGACGAGCAGGATTAACAGGAGCGAGCCGATCACGACCGCGACTCGGCGCAGATCGCCGACGACATAGGCGTACTCGGCGCGGTACTCGGAAAAGGTTTTCCGTAAGCCCTGGGCGGCAGGCGATGGGCGACTGGCGGTGGCTGTCCGAGCGGGAGCTGTGCCGCTCGCGCCGACGTCGCCGTTGGTCTCGGCAAGGGTCCCGCCTTCGGCTTCGAGGGCAGCATCGGGCGAGCCAAAGGTGTAACGGCGCTCTGTGGGCGGCCTGCGGCGCTCGCGATCACGGCGGGCAGCCATGCGGCGCTGGAGGTCTCGATTAACGCGAGGCATGGGCCAGACTAAAGGCGAGTATAGCCGAGCGCATTAGCGGGAGATGGTGCCGCCACCGAGAACGTACTCGCCTTCGTAGAAGACGAGGGCCTGGCCCGGAGTGATCGCTTTGAGGGGCTCGTCGAAGGTTACGTCGAGACCGCCTTGCGGGCTGGGGATCACGCTGCAGGGGACTTCGGTGGCGCGGTAGCGCGGCTTGGCCATTGCCTGGAGCGGCCCGCTGGGCGGCTGGCCGTCGATCCAGCTGACCTCCTCGAGATGGCAGGTCGACTTCAGCAGCGCCTCGGGGCCGCCAACGACGACGGTGTTGGTCTCCGGCTGCAGGCTCGTCACGAACAGCGGCTGGCCGGCAGCGATACCGAGGCCGCGGCGCTGGCCAACGGTGTGCAGGGCCACCCCGCGATGTTCGCCAAGAATCTTGCCCTGCTGATCGACGACCGGGCCTGGCTGCAGGACTTCCGGCGCGTACAGCTCGATGAACTCGGTATAGCGTTTGAACGGTACGAAACAGATGTCCTGGCTCTCGGGCTTGTTGGCGACGGCCAGGCCCAGGTCGGTGGCCAGCTGCCGGGTCGAGGACTTGGTGAAATCGCCAAGCGGCATCATGGCCGCGCCGAGGCGGTCCTGGGACATCACGTACAGCACGTAGCTCTGGTCTTTGTTGAGGTC
The DNA here is from genome assembly GCA_035995405.1 of Chloroflexota bacterium. Lineage (GTDB taxonomy): Bacteria > Chloroflexota > UBA6077 > UBA6077 > CF-72 > CF-72. The sequence continues at coordinate 5,979 of DASYKL010000626.1, read as the reverse complement.
GGCCGCCTTGCGCAGACGGTTCACGGGACCATGCTCGATGCGAGCGTAGTGGCCTGTGGCGACGTACTGGGCGCCGATCTGGCGGGCTTTCACCAGGAGGGCATCGAACTTGATGAACTGGTTACAGCGGATACACGGGTTCGGCGTCATGCCATTGGCGTATGTCTTGACGAAGTCTTTGATGACTTTGTCTTCGAAGACTTCGCGGAAGTTCAGAACGTAGTAGGGGATGTCGAGTTTGTCGGCGACGCGGCGCGCATCCTCGACCGCGCCGAGGGCGCAGCAGGCATCCTCACGCTGGATCTCGGGCATGTTCGGCAGGTCGGGCCAAACATTGAGCGTGACGCCGACGACGTCATGGCCGGCCTGCTTCAGGAGTGCGGCGGTAACAGAGGAGTCCACGCCGCCGGACATACCGACAACAACACGGGCCATTGGGTGGAGATTGTACGGCCAGGGAAGGGTCTGGCCGTCGGTCTTCCGTGCGGAGCAATCAGGCGGGGTCAGCGAGCGGGATCTCTATCAGCTCGCCGGTTTCGTCCAGTGGGTCGGTTTTGCTGATCCGCCAGGCTCGAATCGACGGGCTGTGGGTCAGGCTGACCAGGATGTAGAACGGCGACAAGTCACTGGCCAGGCGAATGTCCGTCGGCGACGGCCGTGCTTCGGTATGGGTGTGCGAGTGGTAATAGCCCACCACGTCCAGTCCCAGATCATCGATCTTGTTGTAGACCCGCAGCTGGTCGCGCGGATCCATGTAATAGTGGACCGCCGCCCTGCCGGTGGACGCAGCACCTGTGTTGCGATCACGAAACACGCCTGCGTCCGCACCAACCGCGTCGGCTGTATTGCCGACAGGGTAAACCTGTTCGACGGTCGTTCCGTGGCCGGCGAGGATGCCACACACCTCATCGGGATCGCCCGTTCGGGCGTGGTCCAGGAGCTCCTGGCGGAGCCCCGGCGGGAAGATCAGACGTTCGGCCATTACGCGGCAGTGGCCGCTAGCAACTGGCGAGCCGCCATCACCACCAAACCTTGCCGCGGACGGTCTCGCTCGCTTGTTCGAGCGTATCGGTCCAGACCCCAAGACTGAGGTACTTCCAGCCGCTGTCGGCAAACAGGCAGACGATTTCTGCTTCTTCGACCGACCGCGTGACACGTACCGCGGCGTGCAGCACGGCACCTGACGAGATGCCAGCGAAAACACCTTCCTGCTGCGCCAGGCGGCGGGTCATGACCAGCGAGTCATCTGATGTGACCAGGATCTTGCGATCGAGAACAGCCGGGTCGAGCACGGGTGGGATGAAGCCTTCGTCGAGGCTACGCAGACCTTGCACGCCATCGCCGGGGTGCGGCTCGGCGGCGACGATCTGGACGTCCGGCTTCTCTTCTTTCAAGCGCCGCCCGACCCCGGTGAGCGTTCCGCCAGTACCCAGGCCAGCGACGAAGTGGGTGATCTGCGGCAGGTCGCGCAGTATTTCAGGCGCGGTGGTGTCGTAGTGGGCGCCAGGATTGGCCGGGTTGCCGTACTGGTAGGGCATGAAGAAGCGGTCGGGGTTGGCCTCGTACAGCTCCCTGGCGCGGCGGATCGAGCCGTTGCTGCCGAGCTCGCCGGGCGTGAATTCCAGCTCGGCGCCATAGACCTCGAGGAGCTGTCGCCGCTCGATGCTGACGTTCTCGGGCAGGACGGCCAGGAAACGATAGCCACGACGGCGGGCCAGCATGGCGAGGGCGATGCCGGTATTGCCGCTGGTCGGTTCGATGATGACGCGGTCGGTGCCACGCTGCAGATCACCGCGCGCCTCGGCCTCGTTGAGCATGGCCAGGGCGATGCGATCCTTGACCGAGCCGGACGGGTTGGCGCCTTCCAGCTTGGCCCAAATGCGCACGCCCTCGCGTGGCGAGAATGTCGGCAGCTCGATCAGCGGGGTGTTGCCGATCGCGCCTTCGATGGACACCGGGGGCCGGGTTACTTGCAGGGTCACGCGCCGAAGTTCAGCTAACCGCCTGCGACGGCGGGCAGAATCGAGATAACGTCAGCAGCTTCGACGGCTGTGTCGAGGCCTTTGAGATAGCGCACGTCTTCGTCATTGACATAGATGTTGACGAACGGCCGCTGCTTGCCGGTCGTCTCGAGCAGCTGGCCAGCAAAGCCAGGGTGCCGCTGGTTGACATTTTCGATCAGCTCGCGCAGCGTGGCGCCTTCGGCAGCGACACTTCGTTCGCCGCCGACGGTCGGCCGCAGCATAGAAGGAACTCGAACGTTTGCCATCAGCCCAACGTCGTGACGGGCGCGCCGCAGAACGCCTCGTAGTCGATCAGCTCGTGGATTGTCGGGTTATCGCCGCACAGCGGGCAGTTTGGATCGCGGGGGATCTTGACCTCACGGAATTCCATGCTGAGACTATCGAACAGCATCAGCCGGTTCACGAGGGGGTCGCCCAGATTCAGGATCAGTTTGACGGTCTCGACCGCCTGGATCGTGCCGATCACACCGCACATCGCGCCGAGTACGCCCGCTTCAGCGCAGCTCGGGACGGCACCTGGCGGCGGCGGGGCTGGGAACAAGCAGCGATAGCAGCCTTTGCCAGGGAGGAACACGTTGGCGCGCCCTTCGAAGCGGAACAGGGTGCCGTCGACGAGTGGCTTCTTCAGCAAGTAGCAGGCATCGTTGACCAGGTAGCGGGTCGGGAAATTGTCCGAGCCGTTAACGACTATGTCGAAGTCTCTGATGATGTCGAAGGCGTTCTCCGAGGTGATCGGCTCGTTAAATGTCACGACATCGACATCGGGGTTGACGTCGTGGAGGCGCTCGCGGACCGAGTCAACTTTCGCTACGCCGATGTTGTGGTGGCCGTGAATGATCTGGCGGTGCAGGTTGCTCAGATCGACAGTGTCGTAATCGACGATGCCGATCCTGCCGACGCCGGCGGCGGCCAGATACAGGGCGGCAGGCGAGCCGAGGCCGCCAGCGCCGATCAGGAGGACCTTGGCCGCCAGCAGCTGACGCTGGCCCATGGGTCCGACTTCCGGCAGGATGATGTGTCGCGCGTAGCGGCGCGCCTGGTCGAGTGTCAGGGCAGTGCCCTTGACGGCTCCGTTGGTCGTACCGTTAGCGGTACCGTTGGTCGAACTCACAATTCCTCCGGACGAAAGACTTTCACTAAGTCGCTGATAACGCGCTACCTGGCGCGACAATTCCCTCGATGGGTGGCTCCACGCGATGGGCCCGGATCTGGACCTGCTGTTCCAGGAGCTCCTGGATGGTCGTTCGATCGAGCACCCGCTGCGATGCTTCGGTGGCGGTGAGCCAGGCGTTGCGTACGGCGCAGGCGACCCAGGCACCCTCGGCATCGCTGGACGGATCATGGACAAACTCGTGGGGCACAACGGGACCTTCGAGCGCGGTGACGATGTCGCCGAGCGTGAGCTGGCGAGGATCACGGGCCAGCTCGTGGCCGCCATGTGGGCCGCGGACGCTGCGGACGATGCCAACGCGACGCAAGCCGCTGAGCAGCTGGTCGAGGTAGGCCTCAGGGATTTTCTGGCTGGAGGCGATCTCGGCGCATTGAATCGGACCCTGCCCGTAACGTCGGGCAAGTTCGATAACGGCATGGGCGCCGTAGTCACTGCGCATGGTGAGTCGCATAGCTAAGTAAATCCGTCAACATTGTAAGGAATTCCAGCCCGCGACGGCAGGGTTTCGTCATTGCGAGGCGATAACAGTCCCGCGCGGAGCACGCGACGAGTGGCCGATACTTCCCGGCCTATGGCCATCATCACCCTCTTGACCGATTTTGGGCTCGCAGATACATATGTCGGCCAGGTCAAGGGCGCGATTCTCGCGGTGGCTCCTGGCACCTCACTGGTGGATCTGACGCACGCCGTAGAGCCGCAGGATGTACTCGGCGGGGCGTGGCAGCTCGCTCTGGCCGTGGACGTTTTCCCAGTGGGGACGATCCATCTGGCTGTTGTCGACCCTGGAGTGGGGTCGACGCGGCGCGCGATCGCGGTGCGTGCCCGGCGCGGCGACGTCTTCGTCGGGCCAGACAACGGACTGCTCATGCCCGGTGTCGAGCGACTCGGCGGGCTGACGAGCGCGGTCGAGCTTACTGCACAGCGCTACTGGCGAGGCGAACCGACGGCCACGTTTCATGGCCGAGACATCTTCGGGCCTGTCGCTGGTCATCTGGCGGCAGGCGTGGCGCTCGAGGCGCTCGGCACGCCCATTGGGGATCCCGTGCCCCTGGCACTACCCGAACCAAAGGGCGACGTCGGGGAGGTTATTCACGTCGACACCTACGGCAACCTGATCACCAATTTGCGCCTCGGCGACGTGCCAGTTGACGAGTTTCTGCTGCGCGTCAACCACGAGCTCGTGGCGAGCGCGCCGTTCTACGACGTAGTGCCGGCTGGCGAACTGCTGGCGCTTGAGGGGAGCGCGGGTCTGCTCGAGATCGCTCTGCGCGATGGCAGCGCCGCGCGGCTCACCGGAGCCAGGCGCGGCACGCCAGTCTTTTTCGAGCGGCTCTAAGCCCCGCCGGCGACGGCGGGGACGATGCTGAGCTCATCGCCACTCTTCAAGCTCGTCTCCAGGCCAGTCAGAAAACGAACGTCCTCGCCGTTGACGTACAGGTTGACGAAGCGCCGCAGTGCCCCGTGCTCATCGCGCAGACGACCCTTGATCGCTGGAAAGCGTGTCTCGAGTTCTTCGATCAAGCTCTGTACGTTGCCGGCGTCCGAGCTGAGCTCGGCTTCACCGTCGGTTGCCGCTCGCAGCGGCGTCGGAATGCGGACCCGCACGCTCATGCGCTCTCCGCGTTGAATTGCTCAGGGGTAGCTGGCTCGATCCGCACACCTTGCTCCTTGGCCCATGCCAGTGACTTTTCGACGGCTTCCGGCGTACCGACCACTTCCAGGATGACCCAGCCTCGATCGTGGCTCAAATTGGCCCGTCGAATGTTGGTCACGACGCCAAACTCCTTGCCCATGTTGTAGATAACGGGTGTATTGACCAGGTCGGGTGGAAACGTGAACTTCACTCGCTCTGCCGCCATGGTTGTCCTCCCTCGCTGATTTCAGCGGACGCTCGCGTAGGCCGCCTCGAACGACGCCAGGTTTGCGGCGACCCGCACAGGTGGCGCCACGTAGTCCGCTACCGCGTCAATCGTCTTGAACCCGTTGCCGGTGATGTAGGCCACCACCAGCTCGTCTGGATCGATCTTGCCCGCGGCGGCCAGCTTCTTCAACACGCCGACGGTGACTCCGCCAGCCGTCTCAGCAAAGATGCCTTCTGTTCTGGCCAGCAGGCGAATGCCTGCGACAACCTCGGGATCGGTCACCGCGTCAAGTGCGCCGTGGGTCTCCTGAACGATCTTCAACGCGTAATACCCGTCGGCTGGGTTGCCGATCGCCAGACTCTTGGCGATGGTGTTGGGCCGCACCGGTCGCACGTCGAACGTGTTTTCGCGCGCCGCCTGGACGACAGGTGAGCAGCCTTCGGCCTGGGCGCCGATCATGCGGACGTTGCCTTCGCTCACCAACCCGACGTGCTGTAGCTCCGAAAAACCCTTGTGGATCTTGGTGAACATGGACGCGCTGGCGATCGGCACCACAACCGCGTCGGGCAGCTTCCAGCCGAGTTGTTCGGCGACTTCGAATGCCAGCGTCTTCGAGCCTTCGGAGTAGTACGGCCGCAGGTTGATGTTGACGAAGGCCCACGGGTAGCGATCGGCGATCTCGCTGCTGAGCCGATTGACGTCGTCGTAGTTGCCATCTACGGCGATGATGATGGGCTCGTAGATCGACGCGCCCACGATCTTGGCCGGCTCGAGATCGCTCGGCACAAAGATGACGGCCCGCATGCCGGCTTTGGCAGCGTGGGCGGCCACCGAACCGGCCAGGTTGCCAGTCGAAGCGCAGGCCAGCACTTCAAAGCCAAGCTCGCGCGCTCTGGTGCTGGCGATTGAGACGGGGCGGTCT
>DASYKL010000625.1:0-2596 GCA_035995405.1 Chloroflexota bacterium | reverse complement strand
CAATCGAGAAGTCCTTGGTGCTTGGCCCGACCAATGATCCGAAGGCCATCGGCACGATGACCGCGGCGCGTTTCAAAGACTTGCACGAACAGCTGCGCAGTGTTGGCGGCCTGAAAGCCGATCTTGACTACACGACTGCATTCGATCCGTCGTTTATCACCTCCGCGCAGACCGCGGCGGCATGAGTCTCTCGCTCAGCGCGCCAGATCGGCAGCTCTGGCGAACAGCGTTCGCCGCCGAGGACGTGTTGTTGGACGAGGCCGCACGAGCGTACGTGCTGCAGGATTTCTCGTGGTACTCGCCCCTGCTGTCGGCGCAGCTGCAGAACGTTTCGGTTGATGTGATCGTGTTTCCGCGGAGTTTGGATCAGCTCGAATTCGCGATCAGCGCGGCCGTCCGGCTGGGCTCGCCGATTACGCTGCGCGGCGCCGGCACTGGCAACTACGGTCAGTCGGTGCCGGTGCATGGCGGCATCCTGGTCGACATGCGCCACTACGCGGGTGTGACCGCACTGTCGGCCACTACGGCAACGGTTCGCGCGGGCACGCGCATCGCCGTGGCCGAGGAGACCATTCGGGAACAAGGCCGTGAGCTGCATTTGATGCCGACGAGTTACCGCAAGTCGCAAACGGCAGGCTTTGTTGCCGGCGGAGCGGGCGGATTGGGCTCGATTACCTACGGCATGTTGTGGGATCGCAACGTCGTTTCAGCTGAGGTGTTAACCATTGAGGCCACGCCCCGAAGAATACACATCGGTCCGGATGACATCGACGTTTTGATTCACACGTACGGCACTGTGGCCGCGATGGCCGACATCGAGCTGCCGGTTGCGCCAGCCAGGTCATGGGTCGAGCTCGGTGTGGCGTTTGCGAGCTTCGAACACGCTGCCGCCTTCTGCTGGGCGTTCGGCCGCATGACACACATTCCCAAACGCTTGCTCAGCATGGAGTCGGCTCCAATTCCATCGTTCTTTCCGGTCCGCCACCTGTACGCGCCCGGCGACAGTATCGCCCTGCTGGTCGTCGAAGATGGTCGCCAGGCAGAGGTGCAGGCAATCGCCGAGGCACATGCTGGTCGAGTCTTCGCCTGGCCGCGTACGCCAGAGATCAGCCAGTTTGCGTTCGCTCATTCACCCTTGTGGGCGAAGCACGCCGATCCATCGTTGAGCTGGATTCAGCTCCAATGGTCGACCGACGAGCAGGAGTTCGGCAGACAGGTTGCCGCGGTCAAGCGCCGAATCGGCGAGAAGGACATCTACCTCGGCTTCACGTTCACCCGGCGCGGTGGCACGACGCTCAGCGTTGGCTCAGTCGGTTTGCTTCCGCGCGCCACGGCTGCCAGCATCGAAGCAGCCATGGGCGTCTGCCGCAGCGAGGGTGTCTTCGTCAAAAATCCGCACACCTATGTGCTGGAGGACGGCGGTCAGGTCAACAATATCGACAGGATTGTCGCCTGGAAGCGTCGGCTCGATCCCCACAACCTGCTGAACCCAGGCAAGCTGCGGAGCGCTGCATGACCGTGGTCGAAGGCGCGCCAAGAGTCGATCACGTGGCCATCGAGTTACCCGACGTCGATGAGCGCCTGGCCGCTCTCCTCGCCACCGGTGCCTTCAAGCTCCTGCGTGAAGGCAAGCGGATGACCAGCGGCACACGTATTTTCATGATCGGCGACGGGACGGGATTCAAGCTCGAATTGATTGAGAGCGCGGAAGTCAGCGGCCCGACGTTCGCTCATGTCGCCTTGCGAGTGGCCGACGTCGAGCAGGCCCACGACGCACTCATCGACCAGGGGTGGACACACTCCCGCGGCCCGTCCGAAATTCCCGCCGCCAGGGCCCACAGTAGCCTCGTGTGCGACGGCGGCTTCGATCTCCAGGTCATCTCGTACGCGCCCGGCAGCGCGGACATGGTCACCTGGACTTCATAACTGTTCACGGAGGATCAACATGGCAGTTTCCATCCCCGTCATCGACCTGGAATCGGTGCTCGACGGTAAATCTCACGACGACTTGGTGCGCGCGATTCGCGATGCCTGCGACAGCGTCGGCTTTTTCCAGGTCGTTGGCCACCGCATCAGTCCTGACTTGCTGAATCGTGTCTACGACGTCAAAGAGGAACTGATCGCGCTGCCTTTCGAGGACAAACAACAACTCGTCTGTCCCACCGGGCATCCATTTCGTGGCTGGCGCTACAACACCAGTGACGCTGGCTTCACGATCTCCGAGCGGTTTCAGGCGTGCAACTTCGACGACCACGAGTCGGCCGCAGCGGCCGGCATCGGCAGCCGCTATCTGGACTACTTCCACCCCAATGTGTGGCCGGAGTTGCCGACGTTTCAGCCGTTGGTCCGCCAGTGGTTTACTGCCACGCGTCAGCTGGGTGCGACGCTCATGTCCCTGTTCGCGGAGGCGCTGGAACTGTCGCCAGACTATTTCGCAGCCATGCTGGTGCAGGACGTCAGCTGTTTTGCAATGAACGTCTACTCCGGCGAGATTGTCAGCGACAGTGACGCCGACCCGTTTGTGTTGCTGCCCGCCCACGGCGACTCTGGCACGCTGACCATTCTCCATCAGTGTGGTGCGTACGAAGGACTGCAG
>DASYKL010000624.1:0-3655 GCA_035995405.1 Chloroflexota bacterium | reverse complement strand
TGCTCGAGTGCGCGTGCGACCAGTCCACCTGACTGGTGACAACGTGGTCAAAGGGGGACCAGGATGGCCGCGTCGGCACCTGATCGTTGGACGGCCGCGACGACCGCCGGCACGACCTCGTCACGCATGCGGAACACATTGCTGAAGTAGCCCATGAAGCTGACCGCCGGCGACGCGACGCCAGCGATTACGCCTTCGGTGGCCAGGTCCTTGAGACGGTCGATCGGATACACCACATTGATGTCCGCTTGCGCGGTGGCGACATCGAAGTGGGTGTGCCACAGCTTGAGCGCCGCCGTTGGCGTTTCGATGTCGAGCTCGCGGATCGTGTAATCGCCCTCGATGTGGCGACCGTCAAAAGGTGGCTGGTCAGCCTGGCTGATGCCGGCGGATGTCACCAGCGCGACCATACTTTGTGAAAGCGGCGCACGGAGCGGCCGCGGAACCGCCGGCTCCAGGTCCATCAGACGCGGCACGTCGCGCAGGGCTTCAGTCCACTGCTTCGCCTCGAGTAGCGGACGGCTCCGCTGAAACCACTCGTGGTACGTGCGCTGTTCGGTAGCCGTCAACCGCTGGCCTCGGCCTTCGATGCCAGGCCGGCCAACAGCGGCTCGAACGACGCGGCAATGCGGTCGCCAGCCATGGGTCCAAAGATGAAGCCGAGGGGTCCAGAAACCGTCACTGCCTGACTGATGGTGCTCCCGCCGGCGTGCGGCACGACCTCGCAGTGGAAGGTGAAATGGGTCAGCGGGATGACCGTTGTCTGCAGGTCGAACGAGTGCCCGGGCTGAATGTTCGTCAACTCGATCTGGTGGTGCTGGCCGGCAGGTGTGTGCATCACACCGGTGGTGCCGTTGATGAACGGTCCGTTCACCTCCATGCGCTCCACATTGGGATTCCAGTCATGCCACGTCGACGTATCCGACCACAATCGCCAGACCGTTTCAGGTGCGGCGCGTGTCTGCCGCGATCGACCATAGGCTGCCATCGCGTGTGTACCTCCGCGCGCCGCGATTCTACGCGCCTCAGGCCACGTTGATCATGCCGTGCATGAACGTGTGGCGGGTGCAGAAATAGGTGTACTCACCTGGAACCGTAAACGTGAATGTGAACGTCTGGTCTTGATCGAACAATCCTGAATCGAACAGGGTGCCAGGCGCGTCGGGCGCGCCCTGCGTCACGCTGTGAACGATGGCGTCGTGATTGAGCCAGGTCACACTCGTGCCTGCCGCGACGTCCAGGGTCGCCGGGGTGAATTCGAACAACACGATGTCAGCTTGCGCGGTCGTGTCGTCGGCGTAAGAGGCCGGAGCGGTACTGGCGAAGAGCGCGAGTGCAGCCACCGCGACTGACATCCGCAGTGTGTGGCCAGGGTGGAGTGGTCGGCAGAACAAAGGCATCGATTGGGAGTACGCCCGCTCTCACGCCGCGGATCAATGTTGACGACGAGTGATCGGGTTACGGCTGCCCGTCGTAGTTCTTGGTGCTGGCCGGTCGACGATGTCGTGGCCAAACCTCATTCGCAGGCACTCCGTGGAAAGCGGGGCAATGCCGTTCATACAGGAGAGTTATGTCCTTGTCATTCGTAGCCACGACGTGGAACAACACCCGCCGAATCGCCGTCAGCGGCGCTGCCATGGCAGCCTCAGTGCTGATCGCAACGGTGCCGACGATGTCGACTATGGCGCACGCGCAGACGCCAGCGCGAACCGATACACCCGCTGCCAATCTGCGTGTCGCGCTCAACCAGCTTGGGGCCGAGCACGTCTACCTGGCGGGCTACGCATTCTCTGCCGCGCTCGGTGGTCGCACGGACGAATTCAAGATCGCCGCGGACACCACCGACAAGAACACGCAAGAGCTCGGTGCAGCAATCGGCTCGGTGTACGGCGCCGATGCGCAAACCAAGTTCCTTGCACTCTGGCGCGCGCACATCGGTTTCTTCGTTGACTACGCCATGGGCGCAGCCGCTGGCGACCAGGCCAAGAAGCAGAAAGCCCGCTCCGACCTCGACGGCTATCGCAACGACATCGATGCATTCCTGAGCGGCGCCAACCCGAACCTGCCCAAGGGCGCGGTCGCCCAACTGTTCGCCGCCCACGTCGATCACCTGACGACGGTCATCGATGATCTGGTCGCCGGCGACACGGCTGGTGCTTATGCGATGTTGCGCATGGCCGCCTGGCAGACCTCGGAAATCATGGATCCGCTTGCCGGCGCGATTGTCAAGCAGTTCCCCGACAAGTTCTCTGGCGACCCGATGGCACCAGGAGCGACCTTGCGGGTCGGACTGAACAATCTCGGCTCGGAGCACGTCTACCTGGCTGGACTGGCCTTCGACAGCGCGCTCGGTGGTCGCACCGAGGAATTCAACGTTGCCGCTATGACGACCGACCAAAATACACAGGATCTCGGTGCGGCGATCGGCTCGGTCTACGGTACGGACGCTCAGGCCAAGTTTCTGGCGCTGTGGCGAGCCCATATCGGTTTCTTCGTTGACTACGCCATGGGCGCAGCCGCTGGCGACCAGGAAAAGAAGCAGAAAGCCCGCTCCGACCTGGACGGCTATCGCAACGACATCGATGCATTCCTGACCGGCGCCAACCCGAACCTGCCCAAGGGCGCGGTCGCCCAACTGTTCGCCGCGCACGTCGTCCACCTGACGACCGTGGTCGACGACATCGTCGGCGGCGACCTGCCTGGCGCATACGACATGCTGCACATGGCCGCCCACCAGACCCAGGAGATCATGGATCCGCTGTCCGGCGCGATTGTCACCCAGTTCCCCGAGAAGTTCGCGGCTGGGATCGCCACGCCCGCGACGATGACGTCCCCGTCGATGACGATGCAGCCGAGCGCGGCTCCGCTGAACGGACCGACGACGGCTAAAGACGGCAAGTCGCTAGCCACCGAAGCAGCAGGCACACGGGCCATGTTCAGCGCGGTGTGGGCTGGCAGCGCGGCGGTCGAATGGGTGCAGGAGCACAACCTGATGATCGGCCGCTAGCTTTCTCCACCTTTTCCGTGTTGACTGACGGCCTCCGGCAGGCACCTGCCGGCGGCCGTCTCGCGTTAATGCAGCAGCCTGGTGACCAGCCCAGCCAGAAATTCGACCAGGCAGTCCACCACCAGGAGCGATGCCTCTTCGCGCCCGAGTTCCAGCGGCGGGCTCAACTCCGTATGCAAGGCGCTTTGCGCAGTGCACGTGGCGTGCGTGTCGGGCTCAGCGTCGCTAACCGCGAAGCGCGGCTCGTCAACGTTGGCGGGCAGAACGTCCATCAGTCGCTCACCGTATTGAACGGATCCACCCGTCATTGTTGTTGCAGCCCCTTGGCGGCTGCGTTACCCCGCCGCACTCGGGCGACGTTCCAGTCCGGGTCGCGTCAGTTATCGGCGTTTTGCACTGCCTCAGGCCAAGGCAAAGCGGCGAAGCCCCACGACAACTTTGGGAAGGGTTTCGCCGTATATCCATATCCGAAAGGAAGTTCCAGCTCGGCCAGCACCTGTGAGCCGGCGCCGAGCACGAATGAGGCACTCACCTCGGCATGGCGATCGGCTGCGTGGCCAAGAAGCCGGCGAGGGTCTCGCCAAGCGCGCGCGGCTGCTGGAGTGGCAGCAGGTGGTTGGCGCCCGGCACCACCAGGCCTTCGACTCG
>DASYKL010000623.1:0-2954 GCA_035995405.1 Chloroflexota bacterium | reverse complement strand
GCCGCCAGACCCGTTAGGCCCCGCACCGAGCCAGCTTCCCGTACAGCAAGTCCAGCCGCTCCTGGCGGCTATTCGCGCGCTCCACGGCCTCTAAGTTTTTCGAGCCCAGCGCCGCGGTGCGTAGGCAAGCATCGTCCATTGACAAACCGCTGGTCCGGACCTAGAGTCGGGATAGCGTATCCCCCACCCGTGAGGTCCGATGTTGATGAGCATGTACGGATGTCGTACTGGCGCGAAAGGTTGTTCTTCGCGCCAGCGCTTCAGTGCGCCATCGCCGCGGGCCACGCACCTGGTGGGGAGCCGTCACCGTTGAGTCTCTTGTAACGCTCAACGGAGACCACGTTCTCCACCCTCATCGGCCGCGGCGGACCTCCTGGGACGTCTCCCGCCGCGTGGCTTCGATTGCCGAGCCCTTGATTTCGATGAGGTTTCCGCTCTATGAACACCGCCGTCACTGCCACAGGCGTGACCATTCGGCCCTTCAGCGCCGACGATTACGCCGCTATCACCCGCCTATACAACGCGACGTTCGAAGAGTTCTCGGTCCTTGACGACGAGTTCGCGTTCGAGGACCACAAGCGGCCAGCCCACTGTTGCTGGGCACGCTGGGTCGCCGAACGCGATGGGGACGTTATTGGCTTCGGCCAGTACACGCAGGCCGAAGGCACATATCACCCTCGCAAGTTTCAACTCGCCATCATCGTCGAGCCGCGCCACCAACAGAATGGTGTCGGCGGCCGCCTGTATGACGTCGTCGTCGAGGCGCTGCAACAGCTCAACCCCTTGACGGCGGACGAATGGTCGCGCGAAGACATGGCGTGTCGCGTCGGCTTCCTCGAGCGACGCGGCTTCGTCGCCGACATGCGCCAATGGACATCGGCGCTCGATCTCACGCGGTTCGAGCCAGGCGCGTTCGAGTCGGCGGTCGCCGTCGTCGAAGCTCAGGGCATCGAGCTCAAGTGCCTGGCCGAGCTCGGCACAGCAGACGAGAGCGTCCACAGAAATCTCTATGAGCTGTGGCGCGAGCTGCGCCATGACGTGCCGATCCCACCGGATGACGTGCGTGCCGAGGTGTCATTCGAAACCTGGTGGGCCCGCAATGATCGCCCCGACCTGTTGCCCGATGCGTACTTCGTTGCCCTCGACGGCCAGCGCTACGTCGGCACGAGCCAGCTCTGGCGATCGCCAGAGCCGGTCGAGCTGCGCACCGGGTTGACCGGTGTCCGCCGCGCGTACCGCAGGCGAGGCATCGCCCAGGCACTCAAGCTCAAGTCGTTGGCGGTTGGCAAAGCAGAGGGATTCGCACGAGCCGTCACTGAAAACGAAATCAACAATCAAGGCATGATCGGAATCAACGATCGGCTCGGCTTCGTCAAACGCCCGGCATACGTCCATTATTTGAAGTCGTGGCCGGCCTGAGTCGACCGTATACTCCGGAAGTATGCAGCCGGCAACGCTGGCGGTCCCGACGACTCAGCCGCAGGCGTATCGGAGGGGCCTGCCGATGGTGTACAGAGACCTGTCGATCTTCAGCGGGACCGCGCACCCCGAGCTGGCTCGGGCTGTGTGCCGCTACCTGGGCGTGCCGCTTGGTAAAGCTGAGGTAGTCAAGTTCTCGAACGAGAACATCTTTCCCAAGATCAACCAGAACGTTCGCGAGCACGACGTCTTCGTCATCCAGCCGACGTACCCGAACGTGAGCGACTCGATTCTTGAGCTGCTCATCATGATCGACGCGCTCAAACGTGCTTCGGCATCGCGGATCACGGCCGTGGTGCCGTACTTCTCGTACGCACGCTCGGACAAGAAGGATCAGCCTCGTGTCCCGATTACCGCGCGGCTGATCGCCGACATGTTGCAGACGGCCGGCGCCAACCGCGTGCTTACCATCGACTTGCATGCTGGCCAGGTGCAGGGTTTCTTCAATATTCCAGTCGATGAGTTGACGGCTATGCAGCCGTTGCTGCGCGACTACGTCATCGGTATGGAGATGATCAACCCGGTCGTCGTCGCGGGCGATCTTGGCTTTGCCAAGCGTGCCCGCAATTTCGCCGACATGATCGGCGCCTCGGTGGCCTTCGTCGAAAAGCGGCGCCTTGGGAACGACAGCAGCAGCGAACAGCTAGGCGTGATCGGCGATGTGCGCGGCAAGCCGGCCATCATCATCGACGACGAAATCGACACGGCTGGCTCGATAGTCGGCGCTGCCGAGATCGTCGAGCGCGCCGGCGCCAAAGTCATCTATGCCGCGTGCACGCACGCTCTGCTGACTGGCACGGCTGTCGAACGCTTGCGGAACTCACCCATCCAGGAGCTCATCGTGACCGACACGGTCGATCAGCCGCTGGCCAAGCGGTTGCCCAACGTGACGGTGCTGTCGGTGTCGTTGCTGCTGGGCGAGGCCATTTCGCGGATCCATACGGGCGAGTCCGTAGGCGCCCTCTTCGGCGCACCCGTCTAGGAGCTGGGGGCTGGGAGTCGGGAGCTGGGGGCTATACCCGCTGGCGGCGCCCCGTCCATGGCAATATGTGACAGGGAATCGATCAACCGTTCCCCAACCCCTAACTCCCAACCCCTAATCCCCATGTTCAACTGGCTGACCAAGATCGGCGGCGATCCCTCCGAGCGCGAGATCAAGAAGATACGCCCCTTTGTCGAAGAGACGAACGCGCTCGAGGCGACATACACGGCGCTGTCCGACGACGCCCTGCGCGATAAGAGCACGGAATTCCGTGGCCGATTGCTAGCCGGCGAAACGCTCGACGACCTGTTACCCGACTCGTTTGCCGCCGTCCGCGAAGCCGCGCGACGGACCATCGGCAAGCGACACTACGACGTGCAGCTGCTAGCCGGAGCCGTGTTGCACCTGGGCCGCATTGCCGAGATGAAGACGGGCGAAGGCAAGACCCTCGTTGCCACGCTGCCTTTGTACTTGAATGCGCTCGAAGACAAGG
>DASYKL010000622.1:0-7899 GCA_035995405.1 Chloroflexota bacterium | reverse complement strand
AACGTGATTGTCCAGAGAATAATTTTTCTGGTGCTGTGCAGCGTCGGGATGGCGCTCGTGAGCACCGTAGCTTCCGCCGCACCCGCCCAACAGGCCGGCCCAACCGCAACGCCTACTGCGACACCGGCTACCGCTTGCGTGAGTCAGGCGCCCGGCGTCGTGATCAACATCTTCACGCCCAACCCGGGTGACGTGCTGACCGCAGGCTCCAACGTCGTCGTCTCCGGTATCGCCTACGACAGCACCGCCGCCAGCGGCACCGGCGTCGACAGAGTCAGCGTCTACTTCGGCGACCGCGATAAAGGTGGCCTCTTCTGGGGTGACGCGGTTCGTGGCCTGCCCAACCCACAGGCGGGCAGCGGACCCCTGTCCACCGCCGGCTTCTCCTTGCGCTCACCGACCATTCCGGCCGGCAGCGGCGGTCGCGACATCTTCGTGTACGCCCACTCGTCGGAGACTAACCGTGAAGGCGTAGCCTCCGTACCCGTCTTCCTCGGCGCCGCGCCAACACCCGTCAGAGGTCAGGTCCCAACGCCAGTCCTGCCGCCGCCGCCCGCCTGCACGCCGACACCCGTCCCGACAGCCGTCCCGACCAGCACCCCGACACCACTTCCGCCCACTCCGACCAGTCCGCCCGTCGTCGTCGCCGCAACCGCCACCCCGCCGCCAGCGTCCAGCCTGCCGCCGATACCGGCGGCACCGCTGCCGGCTGCACCAGCAGCGGCCGCTCCGGCACCAGCCGCCGCCGCACCGGCACCAGCAGCTGTTGCGCCGGCGACCGCGACAACAGCGCCGCGTGGCGGCGGCATGCCGCGTGAAGTCGGCCTGCTGCTGCTTGGTATCGGTGCCGTTGTCGTAGGCGGCGGCTACGGCCTGCGCCGCCGCGAGCGTCGAGGTCCAGCCAGCCGAGATTAGACGACCAAATGCGGCGGCGCAGCACGCTCATCATCGGCGTCGGCGGGCTGATCTTGCTCGTCGGCGCTGTGGTGAC
Source organism: Chloroflexota bacterium (assembly GCA_035995405.1). GTDB lineage: Bacteria > Chloroflexota > UBA6077 > UBA6077 > CF-72 > CF-72. The sequence continues at coordinate 6,908 of DASYKL010000622.1, read as the reverse complement.
ACTTGAACCCTGGGTGGAAGCCGCCATGTGGCACGATTCGGCGGCGGACATCCAGGCGCAGCGAAATGCGGCGGCACCAGCCGTCGTGCCGCTCCGCCCAACGGCGACACCGAGCGGCGAGTCGCCGCCAACCTCGCTGCGCCCGAGTGGGCCAACGCCGACCGCCCTGGCGTCGTCGGCTGTTCTGATGCCGCTGAGCGCACCTGCGGCCGTACTACCGCAACCCACACGAGATGGGTCGATCGCGCCATCAGGACAGCCGAAGACTCCAGAACCGACCCCGGAACCGACGCTTGGCCCAGCCGACCTCCAGCTGGCCGACGCGACGTTCCAGTTCCAGGACCCGCCGCAGCCAGGCGCCAATGTCTTGCTGCGCGTCACGGTCCACAATCCGACTGACACTGATGGCGGTCCGCTTCACCTGGACCTGCCGCTGGCCTGGCTGAACGGCTATCGCATCCAGGGCATCGAGCCATTGCCCATCGACGGCACTTTGAATGGGCAACGCACCGACTCCAGTTTGCGGCTGACCGTTGCTGGACCGCCTGGCGGCGGCAACCTGGACATTGTCGTGTACCTGGTCACGACGGATGAGGTCGTCGACGCACCAGATCTGCGGGTGCTGGACGCGCACGGACGCCTGGTAGGGCGCGCCCAACCAGCTACAGAAGCACCGCCAGGCGATCCCGGACCGGTCTACGCCGTCGACATCCCACGGCTGCGACTACACGCCGGGGTCATCCAGGTCGACTGGGAACCGCCTGTCTTTGTGGTTGGTCAACTGCGAGCCAGCGCCCACCTTACTGCAGGCAATAGTGTGCTCGTCGGTCACGTCCGCGGCGCAGCCGGCTATAACATCTTCGACCATCTGGATCAGGTGCAGGTCGGTGACCAGATCGTCGCCAGCTCCCGCGGCCAGACCTATCAGTTCGTGGTGACGGAGCGCGCCGTCCGGCCGGAAGACGACACCTCGCCGGTCGAGGCTACGGATAGCCCACGACTGACTTTGATGACGTGCGCCGGCGATTGGAATCCGCTGACGCGCGACTATACAGAGCGACTCTGGGTGGTTGCCGAACCGCGCGACGAGGTGACGGCGCACCCTCGACCGACCCTGCCGCCGACGCCACCACCGGCGCAGATCGCTGTCCCGGGCGGCCTGGGCACGACTGCGGCAGACCTGGTCAAGGCGTTCGGTCCACCTGTGGGCGAGTCAGCGAGCCGCCTGGCGGTATACCAACGCAACGGCGTGGAGCACCAGGCCCAACTGGTAGACGTTCCTGGTGATGGCACACGTCGCGCGGCAGTCGTGGTCGAGCACGCCCCCGTGGCGTTGACCTATGCCCAGGCAATTCAACACACGCGCAGTCTCCTGCCGCACGATGCGACTCCGCGTGCAGCGGGCCCCGAAGGCAATACCCGCTTCATCGTCGAGCGCTACATCAGCGCCGCCGTAGCCAGCACGCTGCCTAACGAGTCAGGCGAGTTCCTGGTGGTCTACAACCGCAACAAGGACGGCACGATCAGCGACATAGCAGTAGGCGTCGGCGACGACCCCAACCGTCTTCTCGATCTCCTCAACAGTCCCACCCGCTAATCAGGCGGATTTGGCAATGGACTCCTGGTACTCCTTCCGAATCGTCTCGCCGCCGTTGGTTTGCCAATCCTTCACCACTTGCTCGTAGTCACTGAGCGGGCGGCGACCTACCACCATATCCACGATCGCATCATTCAGCGATTGGGTCAGCGTAAAACCCTTCGTGAAATTGGTAACCGACACCTGGCCAAACGTTGGATCGGAAACGGCGGACGGCAGCAGCATGTGTTCCGTGTCGTACATCACCTTCGCGTAATTCGGTAGGTCCGGCGTGTAAAACACCCACGGTGCGCCGACGACATATTTCCAGGGCACATAATTGGCGTCCGCGTTGCCCTGCTGGGTGAGCGTCGGATTGCCGCTATCGTCCACTGTGTAGTCCACCCCTTTGACGCCGAACGTCAACAGCTGGTGCTCGGCGCTGCCAAAGGGCGCCGCCAGCCAGTTCAGCACACGGAGCAGCTCCCGTGTCCGCTCGGGCGATCCCTTTTTGACAGCCGAAGCCCACAGGTGGCCACCCGTCACGAAGTGCTGCGTCTTGCCGCCCGGAAGTGACGGAAACAACGGCAGCGGTCGCACATCGAATGGCTGTGACGTTCCCAGCGCCTGCCGCCAGGAGTCCTGCCAGCCATTGATCGGATCGCGGAAAATTGCGAACTTGCCGATCGCAAACTGAGCCCGCGCAATTACGGCGCTGGCCCACGTAGTGGAATTCGGATGAAACACGCCGGCCGTGAACAGGTCCCGCACGAACCCCACCGCTTCTTTGAATTCGGCCGTCTCCACATCTTTGGTCAATTTGCCGCTCGCGTCGACTCGCCAACCGTTCGGAGCGCCAAAAATAGACGAGATCGTCGGCACCAGCATCACCGTGTCCTGCGCCCCGCCGATGCCATAAAAGTCCTGCTGCGGTCTGGTCAACTGCAGCAGAATGCGCTTGAAATCAGCAGCGCTCTTGGGCACATAGTCCGCGCCAATTTCTTTGTCCCATACTGCCGAGTTCTTGACCAGCATCTGGCCAGGCAAGTAGCGGTGGATCGGCACCAGGTACAGCTTGTCCTGGTACGCACAGCCAGCGTTCTTCCAGGTGGTGGTGGGAATCGCCGCCAGGAACGGATAATCCTTGGCCGCATCGCCGGCGAGATAAGGGGTGAGATCGGCGGCTTGCGCTTGCAGAAATTGGGGCATCCCCGCCGATGCGGCCAGGGTACTCGCGGCACCTGGGCGGGCATAGACATACAGGATGTCCGGAATATCGTTGCTGGCCATGACCGTGCCGAGTTTGACCGGGTAATCAGCCGAGGTCACGATCTGGAAATTGACGTTCGCGTTCAGCGCCTTGTTGACCGCCTGCCAGGCCGGGTTCTGATCCAACGGCGTGGGCGGCGGAAAGAGCTGGATTGACATGATGTTGATGGTGCTGCCACTACCGGGCGCGTCCGGAAACGCTCGGGCCGGGTTGGCCGGATAGCTGCTGAACGCATCGTCATACATCGAGCTGGCGGCCGGATAGTCCGGCTTGGGCCCGCTGGTGTACGGTTTGTAGCTGGGATACACGGCATTGGCTGCGCCCATACTCGTTGGCAGCGCCGCCGCTGGCCGTGTCGGCGCGACTGCCGGCGCTGGCGGCACGCACGCCGCCAACAATGGCATCGCGAGTGTTCCCCCGGCTACGCCACCCGCGATGCGCAGAAATCGCCGCCGGCTTACGTCGCCGTCTGCTCTCAGGACCGCTTGGCCATCATCGCTGCTCGCCATGATTGCTCCCCTGGCGCTGTGCGCTGGGCGGAGCTTATCACCGCTAACGCGCCCACGTTGGTGACGACTTCCTTGACAGGCGGCCTGCCGATTACATGTAATCGGCAATGTGCAGTCGAGCCGAGACGCAGTAGGTGGCGGGGCGACCACGCTCGCCTTCTTGACTCGCGAACAGGCTGTCTATGATCACCTCCGTCAGGCCATCACCAATGGCCAGTGGGGACCACACGAGCCACTGGTCGCCATGCGCATTGCCACCGACCTCGGCGTCAGTCGCATCACCATCGCCAACGCCCTCAAACGCCTGGCCGCCGAAGGCTTCGTCCGCCTCGTGCCGCACAAAGAAGCCGTCGTCGCCCCCATCACCGCGCCCGACGTGACCGACATCTATCACGCCCGTGCGGCGCTCGAAGCAGAAGCCGCCTGCGTCGCCGCCCAACACGCCGATTTCTCCTGGCTGACCGAATTGCGCGCCCTGAACACCCAGCTTGCCGACGTCCAGCCGAGCCGCGACCCGACCCTCGTTCGCGCCGCGGACAAAGCGTTCCACGCTCACCTGCGAGCGGCCGCCGGCTTGCCAGGCCTGGCAGCCATGGTCGCCAACCTGGTGGACCGCTGCGAGTACTACCGCGCCCGCATGCTCGACGTGCGGGAGATCGTCTTGCCCGATGCTCGGCACCACGAACCGCTGCTCGATGCCCTTGCTGAACGTGACGCCGAACAGGTGCGGGCGATCGTCCACGAGCACGTCGTAGGTGGCATGCGAGCCATCCTGGCTGCCCTCGAACACGGTGGCCACCGCTGATGTCGTCAGCGTTTGCAGCCGCTCTCGCCCAGCTACCCCGCTTCAGCCTGGCTACGCTGCCCACGCCGTTGCAGCGTGCCGACAACCTGTCGGCGCAGTTGGGCGTCAACTTGCTGATCAAGCGTGACGACCTGACCGGCCTGGCCATGGGCGGCAACAAGGCCCGCAAACTCGAGTACATCGTCGCCGACGCCCAGATGGCAGGGGCCGACATGCTGCTGACATCGGCGGCGGCACAGTCGAACTTCTGCCGCATGACCGTCGGCGCGGCGCGCAAGGCCGGCATGCGCGCCGGCTTGCTGCTGCGCGGCTCGGGCACAGAGCCGGTCCAGGGCAACCTCTTGCTCGACCATCTCTTGGGCGCACAGATCCGCTTCACCCAGGACATGGACCCCTACTCGGCGATGACCCACCAAGCATTGCTCGATTGGGCCGCCGAGGAAAAGCGGGTTGGCGCTGAGCCGTATCTGGTCTATATCCATGGCGCCTCGCGCGCCGGCGCCCTCGCCACCATCGGTTATGTCGACGGCGCCGCCGAACTGGTTGCTCAACTCGCCGCAAACGGCACCGTACCCGACCACATCTACGTCGCGGTGGGCTCGGGCGGCACACTGGCGGGGCTGCTGCTCGGTCTGCGGCACCTCGCGTTGCGGACGCGCGTGGTCGGCGTCTGCGTCGGTGAGCTCTCGGCCATCGTTCGACCAAAAACGCTCGAGTTCGTCGAGACCGCCCAGCGCCTGCTCGACCTCCCGCCAGTGGACCTGGGTAACTGGCATCTCGAGGACAGCCAGCGTGGCCAGGGCTATGGCGTTCCCACTGCGAGCGGACTGGACGCGATCAGCCTGCTGGCGCAAACCGAAGCCGTCGTCGCCAATCCCGTCTACACAGGCAAAACCCTGGCCGCACTGTTGGCCGACGTGGAGCATGGTGTGATTCGCCCGGGCGAGACGGTGGTCTATATGCACACAGGCGGCGACCCACTGGTGTACGCCTATGCCGACATCCTGGCCCAGCATGCTGCTGCGTAATTGCACGCTGATCGACGTGGTGGCCCAGCGGCACCTGCCGCATGCAGCCCTGCTCATTGAGCACGACCGCATCACCGCCATCGGCCGCACCGCAGATTTTCCGGCGGCCGAGCCCACCGTCGACCTGGCAGGTCGCTACATCGCCCCTGGCTTCATCGACCCGCACGTCCACCTCGCTTTCTCGGCTGCGGCGGACGCCCTCGATGTGCTGGGTGATGCGCTCGTAGAGCGCGCGGCTGCCAATGCGCGCACCGCCCTCCGCGCAGGCGTGACGACGCTGGCCGACTGCGGCAGCCCGGGCCGCTTGGGACTCGAATTTCAGAAGCTCAGCGCGCCCCGCGTCCTCGTCAGTCTGCAGCCGATCACCCTGCCTGGCGGGCACTGCCACCACTTCGGCGCACTCGCCAGTGGTATCCAGCAGCTCACCACCACGGCCAACCAATTGCTCGATGACGGCGCCGATTTTCTGAAAATCATCGCCAGCGGTGGCGGCACCTCAGGCGCGACGCCACCTTGGGAGCCCCAGTACACGGCGGTCGAGCTGCGCGCCGTCGTCGACATCGGCCATGCCCGCGGTCGGCGCGTCGTCGCCCATTGCCGAGCGCCAGCCGCGATCCGCGCCGCGGTTGCCGCCGGTATCGATCGCCTCGAGCACTTGACCTGGGACACTCCCTCTGGCGTGGCGTATGAGCCCGCCCTGGCCAAAGAGATGGCGGCGCAAGGCACCTGGGCGGACCCCACGTTACCCGCCGGCTACCGCGCCGCGCGATCCAACGACATCCCGCTCGAGCGTCGCCACGAGCTGGAGCGGCATTTCGGCCAGCGTTATCCGGCTTACCGTCGGCTGACTCAGGAGGCCGGCGTCCGTCTGCTGTGCGGCACGGACGCTGGCACGCCGTTCGTGACCTTCGACGACTTCGCCCTTGCCCCGGAATTACTGGTCGACGTCGCTGGCTACACGCCCGTACAGGCGTTGACGGCCGCCACCTTGTGGGCTGCGGAATCTCTGGGCCTGGCCGCCGATCGCGGCAGCCTGGACGTCGGCAAACTCGCCGACCTGGTGGTGCTCGGGCAGGACCCGCTGACCAGCGTTGCGGCGCTGCGCCGTGTCGAAGCTGTCATGGTCGGCGGGGTGTGGGCGATCGAACCCACGCGCCAAGTGAGAAATGGAGTGCACGTGTGAGCCTGGAAACAATGAGATTCGAGCGCGAGCTGCCCGTCAGTCGCGATGCCGATGTGCTGGTCATCGGTGGCGGACCAGCTGGTATTGGCGCCGCTGTCGCCGCCGCGCGGACCGGCGCCCGCACCGTGCTTGTCGAGCGCTACGGCTTTCTGGGCGGCAACGCCACCGCCAGCCTGGTCGGCCCGTTCATGACAAGTTTCTCTAATGATGGCAGTCGTCAAATTATCGGCGGTGTTTTCGACGAGCTGGTGCGCCGCATGGAGCGCATGGGTGGGGCGATCCATCCCGCGCAAGTCCGCGCGGGGAGCGCCGAGGCGGGTTTTTTCCGCTTCGGCCACGACCACGTCACGCCATTTAATCCAGAGATCCTGAAGGTCGTTGCGGCCGACATGGTCCTCGAGGCCGGCTGCGCCCTGGTGCTGCATACCGCGTTCGTCGAACCGCTCATGGAAGGCACGACTGTACGTGGTGCGGTGCTGCACAACAAAGCTGGACTGCAGATCATGCGCTCGACTATCGTGATCGACTGTTCGGCGG
>DASYKL010000621.1:0-10564 GCA_035995405.1 Chloroflexota bacterium | reverse complement strand
TACGTCTTCCACTCACCTTGCGGCCACAGCTGGCCCAGCCAGTCGGGAACGGGCCGGTTGTCCTGGTTCGAGTAGTAAAAGCCAACCGCCCAGTCTGGTTTTGAGCCTTCGACCGGCCCCTCGTATCTGAGACGCAACATCATCGGATACTCCGAGCCGAGCGTTCCCCCACCTGACAGGTCGGCGTAATCGACCCGCACTGCCGCTCGCAGCCACAGGTGTCGGTAGCCCGAAACGTCGCGGTCGAGCTTCTGAATCAGGCCCGTCTCACCGTGCTCACCTTTGACGGACTCGCGCAAGACGCGCAGCGCCGCGCCACTGGCGTCGGCTGGCCCGCCGACCCAACCGCGCGTGCCATTGACATCGAGCGGACTGTTGGGCTTGTCCCACGGTTCCCAATTCTGATCGTGCTGGACGAAGTCCGAGTTGGCCAGCAACGCCACGCGGCGCTCGACAGCAGGATGAACCACGCGCGCCGGGTCGATCTCGGCCAATTTGCCGTCGGCCACGGTGACAGTCGTCCCGCTGGCTGAGACACGGGCTTCGCCGCCGTAGACAAGGACGCGAGTCGTGTCGCCGTCGAGCCAGACGGTGTAATCGCCGTGTGCCGCGAGCTGCACCTGGCCGTTGGGCACGACCACTTCCAGCGGTCCACCAGTCATATAGCGAATCGGGCCGCTCAGCTGCGTCAGCTGCAGCGAATGCTGGTTGATGAACCGCCCGACTTCCATACGGGTCAGCTCGACAGAGGCTCCACCCAGCACTTTGATCTTGGAATCGTCGAAGAGCTGCAGCTCTGCCGACGCGACCGAGCTGCGATCGAGCGTCACCAGCGTGCCAACGCCGAGGTCCGTGCGGGTCCCCAGCAGTGTCCGATCGGCGCTGCCGGGCGCGTTGACGATGACCAATCCGCGGCTCGCCGTGACTCGGGCGCCCTGGTCAACTTCGGCGGTGCTGACGTAATCGACGCTGAATTTGACGACTGCGAAAATCAGCGTGCAAAACGTGGCGAAAGCAACCCACAAGATCAACCAGGCGCGCCGTTCCGCGCGTACCGCGGCTGGCGCCCGAGCTCCGACGCGATCCGCTGGGTGAACGGCAACCGGCCCGCCGGCAGCTGGCGTTACCTGTGCGGAATCCGTCGTGGTCACCAATGCGATGCTTTCCGGGCCATGAGACTTGTAGCGTTACTCTGCCTGGCAGTGTAAAGGACTTCGTGACGCAGGTCCTGCGCGATCCGACCCAGCATCGACAAATTGTGCATGCTGGCTAGCCGGTAAGCCAGTTGATCGCGGCTCTGGAAGAGGGCCGCCAGGCTGCCGACAGACCACTGCAGGCAGGCCGGGCAGGCGCAATTTTCGGCGATCGGCCCGCGCCGCTCGAGCATCGACCGACGCGACAGGTCGAAGCGATTGCCCTCGTCGTCACACCAGACCGTGCCGTTTCGGCCGAGGCGGGTCGGCAGGACACAATCGAAAAGATCGACGCCCAGTCGCGTATACGTGTGCAAATCCTTGGGATGCCCGACACCCATCAAATAGCGCGGCTTGTCGGCTGGCAGCTGCTCGACTGTGGCGCGCAGCAACTCGGCCGTCAGCTCTTTGGACTCTCCGACGCTGAGCCCACCAATCGCAAAACCTGGTGCTGATTCACCAGATGCCGCGCGCGCAGCTTCGCGGCGCAGGTCATGGAACATGCCACCCTGGATTAACGCGAATAAACCCTGATCGTCACGGGTGCGGGCAGAGAGGCTGCGCCGCCACCACAGCTGCGTTCGTTCCAGCGCGCGTTCGGTGTCGGCACGTGACGCGTCCGACGAGATGCATTCGTCGAGGGGCATGATCAGGTCTGCCCCTAGCCGCTCCTGTATCTCGACGACTGACTCCGGGCTGATGAACAGCGGCTGGCCGCTCAGATGTGAGGCGAACATGACGCCTTCATCGCTGACCTGGCGTAAGGCATCGAGCGAGAACACCTGAAAGCCGCCGCTGTCGGTCAGCATCGGCCCGTCCCAGCGCATGAAGGCATGCACGCCACCGAGGCGCTCGACGGTCGCGACACCGGGCTGCAGGGACAGGTGGTACGCGTTCGACAGGACGATCTGGGCGCCACTGCCGCGTACGTTGGCTGGGGTGAGGCCTTTGACGGTGCCGAGCGTCCCGACTGGCATGAATGTGGGCGTCGGTACCGTCCCGTGTGGCGTGTGCAGCAGTCCGGCGCGTATGCCCGTGCTTGGGTCGACCGCCTGCAACTCGAAGTACACGTCGCTCACGCCAGTAGAGTAGGGCCTCGTCGATGCGTCTTTCTGATTTTGACTACGACTTGCCGCCCCAGTTGATCGCCCAGACGCCTGTTGAGCCGCGCGACGCGGCCCGTCTCCTGGTCGTCCCACGAGGCACGTCTTCCCTCCAGGGTCGCCACGTCCATGACTTGCCGGACCTGCTGCAGCCTGGTGACCTGCTGGTAGCGAATCGTTCGCGCGTCTTGCCCGCGCGGGTCGCCGCCACGCTCAAAGGCGGGGGCGCAGCCGAGTTCCTGCTGCTCAAACGGCTGGCCCCAGGCCGTTGGGAAACGCTGGCACGACCCGCCCGACGGCTGCGGCCAGGAGACGTCGCCAGCATCGCCGATGGCCTCACCCTGGAGGTGGTAGCCGCTCGCGAGGAAGGCATTCGTGAGGTGATTGTTCACCCTGACCCGGCTGACGCTGACCCTGACGCTGACGCGCGGCTCCTGGAGCATGGCTCGGTGCCGCTGCCGCCGTACATTCGCGGTTGGCTTGGCGACCCAGAGCGCTACCAGACTATTTACGCCGACACCGAGGGCTCGGCCGCCGCGCCGACCGCTGGCCTGCACTTCACCCAGGCCCTCCTCGACCGCCTGGCCGCCGCCGACATCCTTTTGGCCACACTCGTGCTCCACGTCGGCCTGGATACGTTCCGCCCGATTGGCGAAGACGATCCCAGCACCCATCGCATGCACCGCGAGTGGTACAGCGTGCCGCTTGCCGTCCAGCAGCGCATCGCCGAAACCCGCGCCAACGGTGGCCGTGTCGTCGCTATCGGGACAACGTCCGTACGTGCGCTCGAAGCCTGGGCCGCCAGCGGCGAGCCTGAGGGCTGGACCGATCTCTTCATCCAGCCTGGCTATCACTTTCAGGTCGTCGACGCGCTTCTGACGAACTTCCATCTCCCTCGCTCGACCCTGCTCATGCTGGTCAGCGCCTTCGCGGGTCGCGATCGCATCCTCGCCGCCTACGCCGAGGCGATCCGTCTCCAGTACCGCTTCTACAGCTTCGGCGATGCGATGTTAATTTCCTAAATTCTGCCCGCGAAGGGCCCATCGTTACTCGACCGTAACCCCTGTAGCACTTGCTCCGTCACCGATAGCCTCGACATACTCGGTCGCGCCACTTACGGCGAGCTAGGAGTCCAATGCGGTGACGGGCCGTAACACTCACCTCGAAATAACACGCGATCAGGGCCATAGCGCGGTGCGCCGCGTCGTCCTGCCGCTGCTGGTCTTTGCATCAACGATCGTCGCGGCCGGCTGCTTCCAACAAGCCACCGTGGGCGAGGCGGGAACCTCGCGGAATGCAGCTCCGGCCGTCGTAGCCGGCCAACCTCGGTCCGCAGGTCTCGCTCAAGACGATCCGCTCTTGAGCATGAGCGCCCTCGGCGGCACGCCGACCACGGCGGTCCTGGCTTCATCGGTCAGGGTGCTGCCAGACGGCAACGTCCAGGCCACGCCGCTCGACGTTGCCCCCGGCGCCGTCGTCTCGACCACCATCACTCGCTGGGTCAAGACGACCGTGGCTACGACGCTGTGGTCGGGCTCGAACACGGATGCGGCGGCGTTCACCGATCTACCGCAGGGCAGTCTTTTCCGCGCCGTGGGGCCCGACGCCAACGGCCGCTCGCCGGTGTACTACGTCGGCGATGGCATGCTGCGCCGCGCCGGCAACGGCTGGGTCGATGCCAGGCTCATCGAGACGGTCGAGGCGCCAGCGCCGGGCCAGGTGCCGGCGGTGGACGCCGATGCCAGTCAGCCGATGCCAATCTGGGTCCAGGCCCACCGCGCGACAAAGCTGTGGTCCGGTCCAGATGACAAGGCCGTTACGTTGACCGATCTGCCGCAATGGACCTTCCTCAAAGTCGATGGCCTGGAGCGGGGCGGCCGCATCCTGGTGAATTACGCGGGCGACTATGCCAGCCGTCAACCGGGTATTGGCTGGGTCGACAGCACATCCGTCGGGCCGGCGGGCGACCCCGGCCGCTGGGTGACGAACCACCGCGCCACGACCATCTGGTCTGGTACTGACGACAGGGCGATGCGCTTCAGCGAGCTGCCGCAATGGACGAAGCTGCGCATCGTCGACGGCGCCGTGGACGCTGCGCGCATGCAGGTCGAGTTCTTCGGCGATGGCGTCACACGCGCTCCTGGGACAGCCTGGATCGCCCGCGCTGACGTCGGCCCGATCACCCCGCCAGTACCGCTGCCAGCGGTGACCGCGGTGACGGCGGCCCAGGCAGCGTCGGCGACCACGTTGGAGTCACGCACGTTTGCCTCAGGCAACGACTTCATCAACGCTGTCGGTGAAGCGGCGCAGCGGTCGTACAAGAGCAGCGGGGTGCCAGCCAGCGTGACCGTGGCACAGGCAATCCTCGAGTCGGACTGGGGCCGCAGTCGCCTGAGCAGGCAGGGCAACAACCTGTTTGGGATCAAGGCGCTCGGTTCAGCATCGGGTCCGGCTGGCGTCGTTACGCTGGCCACCTGGGAGCATCTGGCCGGCGGCGACGTCGTGGTCCAGGCGCCATTCAAGGCGTACTTCACGCTCGAACAGTCGATCGACGACCATGGCACATTCTTCACCCGCAATCGGCGCTATGCGGCGGCGCTCGCGATGGCAGGCGATGCGCGCGCCTTCGCCAGTGCGATTCAGGATGCCGGCTATGCCACCGACCCGAGCTACGCCTCGAAGCTGATCAGTCTGATGGACCGCTACAACCTGTACCGCTTCGACGGCTGAGCTATTTGTCGAGCGGCTTGCCACATGTCGGGCAGGCCGCTACGGCTGGCAATGGTGGGGCAGGCTGGAACGAGCTCGCCGCGCCGCACCGTGGGCAGCCGCTCGGTGGGCGGCGGGCCCGGACGAGATTGCCGCAGCGTTTACATTGCCAGCGATAGGCCAGCTCACGCACCAGGTCGGCACGACTGATCAGACCGACCAAACGGTTCTCGCTGTTGACGACAGGCACGCGCTTGAGCCGCTGCATCACCAGAAGCGCCCGCACGCCGTCCAGCGGCGAGGTGTCTTTGACCGAGACGACGTCGCGGGTCATGACGTCTCGCACGGTCGCCCCAGTGCGAGCGATCAGGTCGTACTCGCTCACGATGCCCGCGATACTGCCTTCTTTGGACACTACGGGCGCGCCGCTGATGCGGTGTTCGGCGAGCGCGGCTGCCGCGTCATGGACCGACATCTCGGGCTGAAACGTGATCGGATCCGGGGTCATGATGTCGAGCGCGGTGACTGGGATCGCCCGCTCGTCAAGCTCCTCGATTCGCTCGAGCAGCAACACGAGCTCGTTGTCGTCGAGCACGACGCCGAGTGTCGCCAGGGCGCCCGTCGGCGCAGTCAGAACCCAGGCCCGTAAGGCGGGCTCGCGCCGCAATCGCTCCAGGAGCGACTGGATGTGCTCGCTTGAAAAAAAGGCGTCGTCTGCTTCTGACGCAGATGCCGCCGAGGCGCCGCTCTGCATGCCAGTTATGCTACATCGCCTTGGCAACCCCAGCCTTCCGGGCCGAGCACCCCCAGCTGACCCTCGAGTACGACAATATGCTGGCCTGTATCCGCTGCGGGCTGTGCCTGACGTCCTGCCCAACGTACGTCCTGTCGCAGCACGAAGCAGAAGGCCCGCGTGGGCGCGTCGGGATGGCGCGGGCGCTGGCCGAAGGGCATCTCGACGTTACCCCTGATCTGATCGAGCACGAGCTGAATTGCCTGGTCTGCGACGCGTGCTCGGCGGTGTGCCCGGCGGGCGTGCATATGGACCCGCTGCAGGTGAGGCTTCGGGCTGTTCTGGAGCCGTCGCTGCATCGGTCGCCGCTGGCGCGGCTGCTGCGCCTGGTGGTGTTCGGCTGGCTGTTCATGGACATGCGCCGCTTCCGCCTTTTTGCTCGCGCGATGTGGCTGTATCAGCGCTCGGGCGCGCGGTGGATAGCTCGCCGACTGGGCATCCTCCACGTGCTGGGCCTCGCAACCGCTGAGCGGCTGCTGCCCGACATCCCGAGCGCGTTCGTGGTCAGCCGCGATGAGACCTACCCTTCGTTGTCCTCTGGACGTCCGACTCCCGTTGCGTTTTTCGCGGGCTGCGTCATGTCAACAGCGCTGGCGGACATTGATCGCGCCACAGTGCGGGTGCTGCAGCGCGCTGGCTGCACCGTGGCCAATCCGAGCGCGCAGGGTTGCTGCGGGGCGCTCAATGCCCATGGCGGCGACTTGCCTCGTGCGATGCAGCTCGCGCAGCTGAACATCGCCGCGTTCGAGGGCACCGAGGGCCCGATCGTGGTGAACTCGGCTGGTTGTGGGGCGATGCTCAAGGACTACGCGCATCACCTCCGCGCTGATCCCGCGTGGGCCGCTCGCGCGGCCGCCTTCACCGCTCGCGTCCGCGACCTGAGCCAGGTCCTGGCTGGACGAGACCTGCCGCTTGCGGCTTCGGCTTCCGACGGACCTGGCCGGACGGTGGTCTACCAGGACGCCTGTCACCTGCTGCACGCCCAGGGGGTGAGTAAGCAGCCGCGAGACCTGTTGGGCCGTATCCCCGGTGTGCGGCTGGCCGAGATCGACGAAGCCAGCCTGTGCTGCGGCAGCGCTGGAATCTACAACGTGACGAACCCCGTTCAATCCAGCCAGCTCCAACAACGCAAGCTCGACCGCTGCCTGGCGCCAGCACCCGACGTGATCGTCACCGCGAACCCAGGCTGCCTCCTCCAGCTCCAAAGCGGCCTGGCCGAGCGGAACAGCGCCGTCAAGGTGCGCCACCTGGCAGAGATGCTTGACGAGGCCACGGCGCCGTGACGCTGGCGCAGGACCTGCGCGGGCTGCTATCGCACAGTCGCGTCATTGACCAGCCCGCGGAGCTGCGGACGTTTGCCTATGACGCCTCGTTTCTGACCCAGCTGGGACCGCGCTCGCCGGACGCCGTGGTGATCGCCGGGTCGACCGAAGACGTCAGCGCCGTCATGCGCTACGCATCTGGACAGGCGATCGCGGTGACCCCGCGCGGTGCCGCCACAGGCCAGGCTGCCGGGGCGGTCGCCCTTGAAGGCGGCATCGTCCTGGCGCTCAACGCGATGAACCGCATCCTCGAAATCGACGTCCCGAACATGCAGGTCTTCTGTGAGCCCGGTGTCGTCCACGCCCAATTGAACGCGGCGCTGGCAAAACACAACCTGATCTTCCCGCCCGATCCTGGCTCGAGTCGCATGGCCACCGTTGGCGGCATGGCTTCGACCAATGCCCATGGCATGCGCGCGGTCAAATACGGACCGACCTCGGCCTGGGTCCTCGGCCTGCAGGTCGTCCTGCCCGACGGCCAGATCATCGAAACGGGCTCAGTCGGCTCGCGGGCCAAACAATCGTCGGCAGGCCTGGAGCTGACCAAGCTGATCGTCGGCTCCGAAGGCACCCTGGGCGTGGTCACCAGGCTGCGGCTCAAGCTGATGGCCATTCCCCCATCGCGAGCGATCGTCATGGGCCTGTTCGACGCGCTCGAGCAAGCCGGCCAGGCCGTTCAGGCGGTCTTCAGCGCCGGCGTCAACCCGTCAGCCATTGAAATTTTGGATGAGCGCTGCATTCAGGCGATCAACCTGTACCGCCCGGCGATGGATCTGCCACGCGTCGAAGCACTGATTCTGTTCGAAGTCGACGGCAACCCGCCCGGCGTGCGCTGGGATGCCGAACGGATCAGCGAAGTCATCGGCCCGTTCGCTCAACGGACCGAATGGTCGGCCGAGCCGGCGCGGATCAACGCGCTGTGGGAAGCGAGGTCGGTGGTCGGGGCGGCCGTGGGGATGTTGCGACCTGGCTCGAATCGCGCCTATTGCGGCGAGGACATCTGTGTGCCTGTGGCCCGCATTCCCGAAACGCTGCGCGCGATCCAGGACATCAGCGCGCGCCACGCCATTCCAATCGCGACGTACGGCCATATCGGCGGCGGTGGCCTTCACCCAGGCCACCTGATCGATGGCCGCAATCCAGACGAAATCCAGCGCGTCCTGAAAGTGGCCGACGAGATTCACCACCTGGCACTTCGCATGGGCGGCACGACGACCGGCGAACACGGCGTCGGCACCGCGCGGGCGCCCTACATGGCCGAAGAACACGGTCCGGCGCTCGAGGTGATGTGGCGGCTGAAGCGAGCGCTCGACCCCCAGAACATCATGAATCCGGGTGTGATCTTCGAGTCTTCGCCTCCCAGGTTCGAGCTACCGCTGACGGCCCCAGTAGGCGAGCCAGCCAGCGCGACGATCGATCCCGGCTGAGCCATTTACACTGTCCGCATGGCTACAACCGAGCAGACCGAGTTCGTTCCGCAAACGGACGAGTTGCTCTACGAACGCCGTGGCAATATCGCTTTTTTGACGTTCAACCGTCCTCAGGCCCGCAATGCGCTGACGTGGGCCATGTATGAAGGCCTGTACGACTGCTGCGAATACGTCGAGAACGATGACCGGGTCCGCGTCTTGATCTTGCGCGGCGCAGGCGACAAAGCCTTCGTCGCCGGCACCGACATTTCGCAGTTCCGCGCGTTCAATACGCCTGAAGACGCGTTGAAGTACGAGCGCAACAACAACCGCTACGCGGCTCGGCTGGAGAACTTGAAAAAGCCGACGATCGCCATGATCCGCGGCGCCTGCACCGGCGGTGGCGCGGCGTTCGCCCTGTGCTGCGACATGCGCTTGGCCAGCCCCGACGTGCGCTTTGGCGTGCCGATCTCACGCACTCTCGGGAACATCCTGTCCACCCAGAATTTTGTGCGATTAGTCTCTTTGATCGGGCCCGCTCGAACCAAAGACCTGATCTTCACCGCACGGCTCATCGGTGCCGAAGAAGGCAAGGCAGCCGGCGTCTTCAACGAGATCGTCGCGTCCGACCAGTTGGAGGCGCGGACCCTCGAACTTGCCGAGCAGATCGCCGGGCATGCGCCGTTGACCATTCGCGCGGCCAAAATGGCGGTGCAACGGATCGTCGACAAGCTCAAGCTCGAAGAAGCCGAAGATCTTGTCTTGATGTGCTACATGTCAGACGATTTTCGCGAAGGAGTGTCGGCCTTCCTGGAGAAGCGGCCGCCGCAATGGACAGGCCGCTGAGCCACCCCCTCGATGGCATTCGCGTCCTGGAGCTGGCCAATTACATGGCCGGCCCGTTCTGCGGCATGCTGCTGGCCGACCTCGGCGCCGAAGTCATCAAGATCGAAAATCCGTCCGGCGGCGATTTTTCGCGCCAGACCGGGCCATTTCTGAATGGCGAAAGCGCCGGCTTCATCGCCCTGAATCGCAACAAGCAGAGCGTCACACTCAATCTCAAAAGCTCACGCGGCCGAGAATTGTTCCTTGAGCTCGTCAAAACCGCCGATGTGCTGATCGAGAATTTTCGACCCGGCACCATGGCTGATCTTGGAATCGACTACGCCACGCTGTCGGCGATCAATCCCAGGTTGATCTTCTCCTCGGCCTCGGCGTTCGGCCAAACGGGTCCCTACAGCCAGCGGGCTGGGCTCGACCTGATCCTGCAAGGCATGAGTGGCTTGATGTCGATCACCGGCGAGCCCGATCGGCCACCCGTCAAAGTCGGCGTGCCCATCGCCGACCTCGCCACGGGTTTGTTCGGTGCACTGGCCGTTGTCGCCGCACTGCGAGCGCGTGATGCGTCGGGCGAAGGCCAGGCGATCGATCTGAGCCTGTTCGAATCGGCCGTGGCGCTGGAAGTGTGGGAAACGAGCGGCTATTTCGCCACTGGCACTGTCCCCGAGCCGTTGGGCTCGGCGCACCGCGTCACCGCGCCTTACCAGGCGCTGCGCACCGCCGATGGCTACATCACGGTGGGCGCCACCAGCCCACGCAACTGGTCCTCCTTTTGTCAGGCGCTTGGCTTGGCGGCGCTCGAGAACGATCCACGGTTCGCTGTTGTGTCCGCCAGGCGCGACCGCTACGAAGAATTGGCGGCGCTGATCGAAGACGTCCTGCGCACCCGCCCCAGCGACTACTGGTATCGCCTGCTCGAAGAAGCGGGCGTCCCGTGCGGGATACTGAATCGCATCGACCAGGTCGCGTGCGACCCGCAGATCGCCGCGCGCGACTTTATTCAGGAGCTGCCGCACACCACCATCGGCCGTGTGCGAGTGACCGGCTCACCGATGCGGTTGTCAAAAACACCGGTTCGGCTCGACCACGCAGGGCCCGTCCTCGGCGAACAAACTGACACGGTGCTGGCCAGCCTGGGCCTGGATCAAGCCGAGCTAGACGATCTGCATCGGACAGGTGTGGTGTGATCGCCATA
>DASYKL010000620.1:0-9294 GCA_035995405.1 Chloroflexota bacterium | reverse complement strand
CGAGGAGCTCCTAGGCACCAGCGACATCGTCAGCGTCCACACTGCGCTAGCGCCGTCCACACAAGGGTTGATCGGCGCGCGCGAGCTCGCGCTCATGCAACCCGACGCCATCCTGATCAACACCAGTCGCGGTGCGGTCGTCGATCAGGCGGCGTTGGTGGGCGCGCTGACGGCCGGGCGTCTGTCGGGCGCTGGCCTCGACGTGCTCGATCCGGAGCCGCCCGATGCGACCGATCCGCTGTTGCGGCTGCCCAACGTGGTGTTCACGCCGCACAACGGTGGCCAATCGGAGGCGGTCTGGCCGCGCATCGTGCAGACGTGCTTTCAAAATATCCAGCGTGTGGCGAGTGGGGAAACGCCGCGGTTCATTGCCGCGCCCCTCGATTAGACGAGCGTGCGACCGCCATCGATGCAAATCGTCTGGCCGGTGATGTACGCCGCGGCGGGCGAGCTCAGATAGATGGCCAGCAAGCCGACTTCGCGCAGCTGACCGAAACGCCCCAGCGGCACGCCAGGCGCGCCTTGTTGTTGGCGCTGCTGCCACTGCTCAGGGGTGAGCTGTTCGGGGTCGGGAAACGTGCCCGGGGCAATGCCGTTGACGCGAATGCCGTACGGCGCCCACTCCAGTGCGACGGATTCGGTAAAGCGGGTCAGGCCGGCCTTGGCTGCGGCGTAGGCCGACATCTGCGCTCCTGGCCGCAGCGCCGCAAATGACGAC
Source organism: Chloroflexota bacterium (assembly GCA_035995405.1). Taxonomy (GTDB): domain Bacteria; phylum Chloroflexota; class UBA6077; order UBA6077; family CF-72; genus CF-72. The sequence goes on along the minus strand of DASYKL010000620.1, from coordinate 8,576 downwards.
ACGTTGATCACGCTGCCGTGGCGCTGCTGCAGCAGGTGGGGTCCGAAGACGTGGCAGCCGACGAAGGCCTGGGTCAGGTTGATGTCGATGACGGTGTGCCAATCGCGCTCGGTGAGTACTTTCTGCGGCTGGCCCTGGTCGGGTGCGGCCGCGACGCTGCCGCGGATGCTGTCGCCGATACAGTTCACCACGATGTCCAGCCCACCGAGCTTGGCGAGCACGTCGGGCAACAGCTGCTCCATCGGCGCGACTCGCGTGCCATCAGCCGCCCACCCGAAGCCGCGACGGCCCAGGGCCGAAATATCGCCTGCCACACGTTGCGCATTGGCATCGCCAAGAGCCGTAACACCGACGTCCGCCCCCGCCTCGGCCAAAGCCAGAGCAATACCCTTGCCAATCCCGCGCCCCGCACCGGTTACCAGCGCCTTGCGCCCAGTCAGATCGAAGTCACTCAGCATTCGACTTGCTAACGTACTCCAGCATTGGCCCCCATTGGCTTTCACCGCGCATCGAACGCGTCCGGCGAGCCGTTCCGTCGTTACGGCCGGCCAACGCCGTTGTGTATTGCGCCCGCAATTGGTCACTCCCACGGAGTGGACAGACCCGGGTGCCGCCGCGACATGTTCGTTTCGACCAGGGCCGGCCGACTCGGATACAATTCGGAGGTTCCCGGCGGGGTAGCTCAGCGGTAGAGCAACGGATTCATAGCCCGTAGGTCGGGAGTTCGACCCTCCCCCCCGCTACCAGGACTCGCAGGCCTTGGGCGCGTCTACCGGCACGCCAATATACGCACGTGGGAGTGTTCGCCTGACGTCGCTGCGGCTGACCTCAACGCCGACCCGGCGCACATGTGTAGTCGCCGGGGCCGCCCTTAGCGCAGAACGACTTCGCTGTTGGCAATCTCGGTGAGGGTAGCTTCGCGCTCGACCCGTACGCCTTCGCATGCGACAGATGTCATCGCTGGGGGGCTAGCCCAAAGTCAAAGCTGAAATTGCCATCGTATGATGTGGGGTTTTCGAGTTGCGAGCGGACACGAACCCGCCTACGCGGTGACAGCCCTAGAGGTCGTGGACCTGGTGAGCAAGTGGGTGCAGAACGGCGGCGGCTGCGGCAGTTGGACAAGCGTTCTTGGTGGACGCACTTGCCGGCCCTCAAGCGCTGGTTGCTGGGGCCTCGTGCGGCGGAGAGATGCCTTCCCAGATTCGCCGCCCGTAAAGGCAAGTGACGTCGTCGAGCGTTTCGGGATGGCGTCGGTTTTTCCGATCTTGTAATGAGCTGGTTCTCAGAACACCTGGTCTCGCGTCAGCAGGCGCGGGGTGATTCGAGTTTCGCTGACCTGGCCGTCGCTTTTTCGTTCGACCAGGTATGCGAATTTGCCTGGTGTGTCGCTTACGGCTTCGGTCATCTCGGTGCCGCGGTAGATCAGGGCGGCGCCGTCGTCGGTGGCATAGCCGGTGGGCAGGCTGCCCTCAGCAATCAGCTTCTGCAGGAGCGGGCGGCGCTGCAACTCGGAGTCGTAGTGGACGCCGTTCGCGTACGGGAGCCAACCCAGGGCGTTGGTGACCGGCTGAAGCTGCAGGCCGAACGAATCGGTCGTGCCGCCAATATGCCAGCACAGTGAGCCGGCGGACACGCCGCCGATAACCACGCCGGCTTGCCAGCACTCGTGCAGGATCTGGTCAAGGCCGTGCGCCCGCCACACGGCTAACAAATTGACGACGCTGCCGCCGCCGGCCCAGATCACGTCCTGGCTCAGCAGATGCGCCCGAATGTCAGGGATGTTGGGCATCGGGAAGAGCGTCAGATGCGACACGTGCAGTTCGGTATGGGCAAGTGCGGTGTAGGCGGTGACCAGGTTTTCGGCGGCGTCGCCTGATGCAGTAGGAATCAAGCAGAGCCGTGGCGTACGGCGCGGTCGGGCCAGGTCAGCGGCGAAGCGATAGATTGGACCAGCGCGCAGATCCTGCGAGCCGCGCTGGCGGGACGGGAAACCGATGCTCGTGGCGACGATGGTGGGTGTCTCGGCGGGCACAGCGCATTAGACCGCACGCGCCTCAGACGATGCGCAAGCGGAGGACGGCTTCCACGCCGACCATGGACAGGAACAGCCGCACCGGCAGCGGCAGCAAGGCCAGGGCTGGCCGGCCGTGGAGCAGGTGGGCGGCGGTGATGGTGCGCCAACGGCCAGCCCATTTGACGCGGCCGGACTGCGCGGCCAGGATATTCTGGACCCAGTCGGCGGACTCACCATAGGTCAGGGCAATTGCCAGCTGGCGGCCGCCGCCGTTTGCGGTGGGGAAGGCCATCGCGACGGTGCGGTACTGCCGGCCCGAGCGGCGACCGGTGTGCTCCAGGAGGATCCATGGCGGGACCCGGCCGGCGAGCGGGGCGAAGATGCGGTTGGTGACTACGCGGTTGATCCGCGCCAGGCGGCGTGGCAGGGGCATCGCTGCGGGCGAGCCTTAGCGCGATGCCAGCTGGGCTTGCAAGCTCTCAGCGACCGCCTGGACGGCGTCAGCGCGGGTGATGTCGCGGAGCGACAGAATGGCTGTCTGGAAGCCGAGCTCGGATAATCGGCCGATCTCGTCTACGAGCTGACTCGTCGGTTCCGCGGGATCGAACGCCACCAGCGCGGTTTTTTCGATGCTGTCGTACGACCGACCTTCTTGTTGACAGTAGCCCCGCAGGAGATCGAGCTTGCGTTGCATGTCGGCTTTCGGCATGCGCGAGAACATGTTGCACGCATCGGCGTAGCGGGCCACGAGCGGCAAGGTCTTCTTCTCACCGGTGCCGCCGATGAGGATCGGCGGGTGTGGCGTGGAAATCACCTGTGGCGAATTGAGCGGCTGTTCGAGGCGATAGTGTTTGCCGACGAACGGGGTCGTATCGCCTCGCCACATCTGCTGGGCGATCTGGAGGGTCTCCTCGAGGCGCTCGAAGCGCTCTTTCAGCGGCGGGAAGGGCAAGTCGAGGCCGCGAGCCTCCTGCTCGTACCAGCCGGCGCCGATACCCAGAATGGCGCGTCCACCCGACAGCACGTCGAGGGTGGTGACATCTTTCACCAGCAGCCCGGGGGAGCGATACGTCACCGCCGTGACCATCGTCCCGAGGCGCACGCGATGGGTGATACCCGCCAGAAAACCGAGCGTGCTGTAGGACTCCAGCATCGGCTCCTCGGGCTTGCCCACACTCGGGATCTGGAAGAGGTGGTCCATCACCCACAGCGAGCGGTACCCGGCGTCATCGGCGGCACGCGCCACGCGCGCCAGACCGGCGGCAAATGCCTGCGGTCCTTCGGGCCAGTTGAAACGCGGAAGTTGGAGGCCGAGCTGCATAGTTCAGGGTAACGACAATCACCTCTGGGCGTCGGTGCGCTGGCCGACGCATACTCTTTGCCAAGACGAGGACCTGGTCGTGATCCACACGCTGCGCATCTCGCATCCCGCCTTCTTTGGCATCCACACCGCCGACACCCTGCGGTTTTACGGGGAACTCCTGGGCATGCAGATCGTCCTGAGGCAGCCGAATCTGGACGACGCGTCGATGGAGCATGTGTTCTTCCACGTCGGTGAGGACAACTTCATCGCCTACTTCCTGCCGTACGACGAGACCGCCGCCCAGGGTAAGTACGAACGAATGAAGCCGGGATATGGGGTGATGAACCACCTCGCGCTCGACGTCGACAGGGGCAGCTTTGAGAGCGCTGTGGAGCGACTGCAGAGTGAGGGTGTGGCTCTGACGGGCCCGCTCGATCGCGGCTACGAACGGTCGATCTACTTCCGCGATCCGAACGGCGTACGAATCGAGCTGTTGACGTGGCTTACTCCACCACCCGCGGGGCTGGCCCAGGCGGAGATCATCGTCGAGGCCCAGCGGCTGAGGCACGAGCGCGGGGCACAGTTTGTCGAGGATCGCGATGTGCAGGCGGCGATCGCCAACTTACAGGGGTTCGATGACGTGGTCGACGAAGCGTCGCTCGAGTCCTTTCCGGCGAGCGACCCGCCGGCGTGGAGCGGCCATCCGCACCCTGCACCTGACGAGCGGGCCTAGAGGGGCGGCCGACCTCCTAGTTGCCGGCGAGCGTGGTGACGGCGGACTCGGCGGTCGGCAGGACCAGCGTCGGGTTGGAGAAGGTGATGCTGCTCGGCGGGTTGCTGGGACGCAGGAAGGGTTGATCGACCTCAGTCAGATCTAGCCGCAGGCGATGGCCTGGCTGGAGCTGCCAGTGATTGCCGAACAGGGGTACCCGTAACGTGCCGCGCGGCGCATCGAACGCGGGGACGTCGAGGCGATACGTGCCGCGAGTGACCAGCACCGTGGCGCCGCCGTTGGGCGCGACGTCCCAGATGCGGGCGTCGAGCTGGCCTGTCGGGCCGACGAACGAATACGGGACCCGGACAGAGCCAAGGCCGACATACGTCACACCGTTCGTCAGGGGTGCCGACACCGCGGTGAATCCGCCGAGCGCTGGACCGGGCGAGGTCGCACAGCCAGCGCCACCGAGCAGCGGCGGCGACGGCAGCGCCCGCGCGACCGGGTCGGTGGCTGGGCCATTGGGATCGGCTACGCCCGTCGGCGACAGCAGCGTGACCGGCGCGGCAATCGCGTACTCGACCGCCAGGTGGCCCGCGCTGAGACCTTCGGGCGTGGCAGCCGACACCTCACTGGCGGTGCTGGCCGTGGAACCGCACGAGGTCGGCAAGCTGAACACGCTCGGACGAGCAGGCGGCGCGGCTCCACCGAGCCGAGCGGTGAGGAACTCCCAGGCACGGTCGTTCAGCAAATGCCAGTCTGCCGAGCGGTTCTGCGCTCGCGCATGGCCAACATCAGCCACACCGACCACCAGCGGCCAGCTCGGATCCAGCCGCGTCAGCTCTTTGAACTGGCGAAACGACTCGATCGGTGGAAACAGGTCGTCCGTCCAACCCGAGATCGAAAAGACCGCCACCTGGCGACGGTGGGCTTGCCGCCGCCAGTCGGCGAGCTGGTAGTACGAGCTCCGATACAGCGTCAGCCCTCGTCGGGCCTGCGCCACGATCGGGTCGGCGTCTTTACCGTTCAGCCCCTCGTACGGGTCACCCACGGTGACCAGTCGAGTGAACCAGGCCTGGATGTTGATTGGACCTTCGCTCGACGGTGTCACGGTGGTGCCCACCTCGAACGTTCCGGAAGTGTTGCCTTTGGCAAAGAGCGCGTCGGCGTAGCTCTGCTTGACCACGCCAATCGGGTTGCCGAGGCCGGTCGTCGGCTGGCCTTGCGCGGACTCGTAGAGGTCGGTCCCGCTCGGGCCCCCGCCATGGCCATTCGGCGCCAGGCTGTACGACAGGTCGGTCCATGGATATTTCGGAATAGCGACCTGCAGGTGCAGCACCGGCAACGCCGCGAGGACGGCATGCGGGTAGGTCCACTCGGCCTGGCTCGCCAGCAGCCAACTCTCGCCGCCGCCGTACGAGCCGCCCGACACGGCAACGCGGTTCACATCGAGATCAGGCAGAGCGGCGGCGGCCAGAGCGGCGAGCCATTGCGTGTCGCGGACCTCGAATTCCTTGCTCTTGAGATGGATCGTGCCGTTCGGGACCGAGCGTGACGACGTAAACGGGGTGGGCGGTTCGCTGCCTTGTGCGGCCCGACTATCAAAACCGCGCGCGGTATAGGCCAGCACGTAGTAGCCGTGCGTGGCGAACCAATGGCTGTTCCAGTGCCATTTGTCGCCGTTGTCGGCTTCGTCGGTGGTCGACTCCCACTCGTGCTTGTCGTTGCCGAAGCCGTGTAGCAACACGACCAGCGGATGGCTGCTGGCAGCAGTGGTCGGGAAGCTGAGGTCGGCGTCGAGCGGGGTGCCGTCGAAGCTGGTGACCTGGGCGGAGCAGATGCGCACGCCGCCGTAGAGACCGCAGGCGCCACTCGTCAAAGTGGGTAGCGGCGCCGCGACAGCAGGCAGGGGTGACGCAGGCACAAACGCAGCGAGAAGCGCGAGCGCGGCGACCAGTCGCGCGGGAGTTCGAGGCGACCACATGTCGGGCTCAGATGCGGTGGCAGGCGGCGTGCCACGGGCGCATGCTGGTGGATCGCAGGCGCCAGACGACCTGTGGCAGGATGAACGTTATGACGACTGTTGGTCTGTTTGTCCGTCTGGAAGCGAAGCCGGGTCGTGAAGGGGATGTCGAGAAGTTTTTGAAGAGCGCGGTGCCATTGGTCCAAGCTGAGCCGGCGACGATCGCCTGGTTCGCCCTGCGGCTGGGGCCGTCGACGTTCGCGATCTTCGACGCCTTTCCTGACGACGCCGGTCGTCAGGCGCACCTGAGCGGCAAAGTAGCCGAGGCGCTCATGGCAAATGCCTCTGAGCTGTTGGCGCAGACGCCCAGAATCGAGCAAGTCGAGGTGCTCGCGGACAAGCTGCCGGGCTGAAGCGGGCTAGCGGTAGCGGAGACAACAATTATCTCGTGCCGAGGCGCCAAAGCCGACGCGCAATCGGTCAAGAAAGTAGCGAACCTAGCTCAGCTCAGGTGCGATCGAAGTCGACCGCCGTGGTGTTGGCGCCGCTGAGGATGACGCCGACGCGCTCGCCTGGAGCGGACACGTAGGCCCCCGACAGGAGTGCGGCCGTTGCGGCCGCGCCACCAGGCTCGATCACCAGGCGCAGGGTCGACCAGAGCGCCCGCTGCGCGTCGCGGATGGCCTCATCGGTGACCAGGACCACTTGCCGAACAGACGCGGCGGCAATGAGAAAAGTCAGCTGGCCAACCTGGCGCGGCGCCAGCGAGTCGGCGGCGACACTGCCAGCTGGCGCATCGACCGGCTGACCGGCGCGCAGCGCCGCCGTCAGCGTTGGCGCGCCGTCGGGCTCGACACCGACGACTTTGACCGGGCTGCCCTCGCGGTACCAGCTGGCGACGCCGCCGATCAACCCGCCGCCGCCTACGCCCATCAGCACCGTGTCCAGCTCAGGCGCTTGCTCGGACAGCTCCAGGCCGATCGTCGCCTGGCCGAGCAGTGTTTCGCGCTGGTCGAATGCGTGGACAGCCAACGCGCCAGACTGGGCTACCCATTGCTCGCTGGCGGCCAGGGCATCTGCATAGCGGTCGCCGCCGACGACCAGCTCGGCGCCGTAGTCGCGAATACGGTCGATCTTGGCTGGCGACGCGACGGTCGGGACGAAGATGCGCGCCGGTACACCGCGGCGCATGGCGGCGTAGGCGACGGCTGCACCATGGTTGCCGCCTGAGGCCGCGACCACTCCAGCGGCTGGAATCTCGCGCATCAGCAGGTTGGCAAATGCGCCGCGCGTCTTGAACGAGCCGGCGTGCTGCAGGTGTTCGAGCTTGAACGTCAGCCCGAAATCAGCGAGGCCGAAGTCGCGGCCGCTGACCTCTAAGACTGGCGTGCGGCGAATAAACGGCTGTATCACGGCGTAAGTGGCCTGGATGTCTGTCCGGGAATAGCTGGACACGCTGGGCATCATGGCATGGCTCGGCATAGCTTCGGGGCGATTGGAGCGACGCGGGGTTTTTTGATCTGTCACTGGCCATCCCGATAGTTCGCCGCCCTGCGTTCTACCTGGGCCACGTTGGAGGCAGAAACGCGGATGCGCTCGCTCAGGTCGCTCAAAGAACTGATTACTCCCGCACTTTTGACCGTGCTGGGCATCGCACCCGTGCTCGCACCAGCGACGCCGGCCCTCGCCGCGGTGGGCTCGGTACCGCTGCCGTTCGACCAGGGTGCAGCCGTCCGCATTATCCAGGGCTACAATGGCGGCACACATCAGGCTGCCAGTGTCTATGGCCTGGATCTGGTCCTGGCCAGCGGCGAGACCAGCGGCGCGCCGGTCTTATCACCGTTCGACGGCACCGTGCCGTGGGCGTTTGCGCCGGGCGAAAAGACGGGCTGCATCGAGATCCTGGCCCAGGATAGGACGTTCGGGACGATGCTGTGCCACGTGATCCTCGACCGGCCATTTGGGCGTGGCGAGCGGGTGGCGCGCGGACAGCAGCTGGGTACCGTCGGCGCGGCGGGCATGGTTGGCAACAACGGCACACCGCACGTGCACATGGAATTGCATGGCGCCGGGCGCAGCAGCAACATCGTGCCGTTCAGCCTGGCTGATGGCGGCTTGCCGCTCGACGGCTGGGACCTGCCGGCCACTGGCGCATCGAACGACCATGGCGGCGAGGGGTTGCTGATGTCGAGCAATGCGCTGGCGAGCGCGCCGGTCGCACAGGCGCCGACGCCCAAGGCTGGCCCGGCGCCGCTGCTGGTAAAAGGCTGCGGACCTGGGGCAACGCCGACGTTTGGCCTGGGCTTCGCGGAGCTCAAGACGCATCTCGGCGACATGGTCGGTGCAGCGACGACGTGTGAGTTTGCCGACCCGAGTGGCAGCGGCGACGTGCTCCAGCAGACAAGCAACGGCCTGGCGTTCTGGCGCAAGAGCTCCAACACGGCCACGTTCACCAATGGCAACCAACACTGGGCGTTCACGTCGAGTGGGTGGGTGCAGTGGACGGGCTCGAGCATCGACCCGCCCACGGCCGGCGGGCCTGGCGCCAACTAACAGCCTCAGAGTCAGGAGCGCTAGGGCG
>DASYKL010000619.1:0-5970 GCA_035995405.1 Chloroflexota bacterium | reverse complement strand
GTGTGCATGCAGCAGTGGAGCACCAGCAGTGCCAGCGGCGCCGACTCTGGCTCCGGCGACGAAACCGCCAGCCGCAACGTCGGTCGCACCGGCGGCTGCAGCACCCACCACGGCACCGGCGGCTGCACCACCAGCCGTTGCAGCACCGGCGGCTGCAGCACCAACCGCTGCAGCACCGGCAGCTCCAGCGGCAGCTGCGGCGCCGATCAAGCTAGGCGTGTTGGCGGACATCTCGCCGGCGTTCGCCAACCAGGGCTCCATGATGCGCATCATGACTGACTACGCCGTCGAGCGCATCAACTCCGAAGGCGGTGTCAATGGTCATCAGCTGCAGGTTATTTACGCTGATCCCAAAGGCGATCCGACGCAGGCCGTTCAGCTGGCGTCGCAGTTCGTGCAGCAGGACAACGTCGATTTTCTAGTGGGCGCGGTGAGCAGCGCCGAGTGCCTGGCCGTACAGGATCTGGTCACCAGAGTCCACACGGTGTACATGACCAGCACTGGCTGCGCGTCGGACGAGCTGACGGCTACGTCGTGCAACAAGTACACGTTCCGCACCGGTCCGCAGGGCGTCCAGACGACGGACCCGCTGGCGGCCTATCTGGTCAAACAGTTTGGCCCGAACTGGGCCATCATTTACCAGGACTACGCATTCGGGCAGTCGTACCAGAAAAGCATGGAGGCATCCATCAAACGGGCCGGCGGCACGTTGAGCGTCAAAATCGCCATGCCGCTGAGCGAACCAAACGTCACGCCGTATGTCACCAGGATCCCGACGGACGGCTCTGTCAACGGCTTCCTGCCACCGACCGGTGGGAGCGACTCTTCGCGGGTGATGTCCGTCTTCAGCCAGTTCGGTTTGCAGACCAAGATGGCTGTAGCCGGCGCCAGCGTGCGTGAGAATTTTGGCGGCACCTGGCCGGACGTACTCAACGGCGAAGTGTTCCTGCAGGAGCACCCTTCGGTGGCCGTCCCAGGTAATGCGCTGTCCGAAGCATGGGTCAAAGGCGCCACTGTCGTGGCAGCGAAACCGGATGAAAAACAGTTCGCCGACATCATGGGTGGAATCGACAAATTTGGACCCGGCGGCCAGGGCTACCAGGCCTACACCGCTATCACGGCGCTGAAAGTCGCGATGGTCAAGTCGAACTACCAGACCAAGGCCGACACCGACAAACTGATCACCGCGCTGGAGTCACTCGACGAACAGCCATCCGCCGACTTTCCGGGCGGTCGCCTGATCATGAACAAAGACGATCACCAGGCGCGATCCCAGCAGTACATCCTCAAGTTGAATGGGCAGCAAGAGCAGGTGGTTCAGGTCATCAATGCGGACGACCTGCCGCCGATTGGGAACTGCAAGATTGCCGGCTGACATGACCCAAACTGGCATCGCTCTGGACGACATCGTCGAAATTGACGATTTTTCAAACCCAACACTGCTCGCTCTGGCCGTTCGTCTGGAGCATTCCACGGCCTTCCAGCAGCTCATCGCGCGTGAGATAGAACTGGACGAGCTGTGGCGCAGGCTCGATACAAAACTCAAAACGACAGCCGACGATGCCGCGGCGCGCGGGCAGCGAGCCACCCTGGCAGCCGTATTCGATCTCGTTTGGCAGGCCCATGACCTTGCTGGCGCAGAGCAACCGCTCGAGGCCGCGGCGCGCTTGCGGCAAGCGTGCGCACTGAACATTTCATAGGAGGACAGCATGCTCAGTCCAAAAGACAACGAGTACGTCTCGCGCGTCGGTGACGGGACGCCGATGGGCACCTACGTGCGGCGCTTCTGGGTGCCACTGATGCTGTCAGTCGATCTGCCTGAGCCGGACGGCACGCCACAGGAAGTGCGCATCTACGGCGAGGATTTAGTCGTCTTTCGCGACACCACGGGCCGTGTCGGGGTGCTACAAGCGCTCTGCCCCCATCGCCAGGCACCACTGGTGTACGGGCGCAACGAGCAGGGCGGCTTGCGCTGCATCTATCACGGCTGGCAGTACGACGTGACAGGCACCTGCCTCGATATGCCCAATGAGGCGCCCGATACGGTCTTCAAAGATCGGGTGCGCGCGGAGGCGTATCCGACGCACGAGGCTGGCCGGGTGGTCTGGGTGTATCTAGGCCCCAGGGACCAGCAGCCGCAAGTACCCGATATGGAGTGGATGCGCGTCCCAGATGACTACCGCAACGTGCACCGCTTCCGGGTCGAAGGGAACTGGGTGCAGGCGATGGAGGGTGATGTCGATTCAAGCCACATCGGCTTTCTGCACAAGTCACTGCGCGATCTGCGCGACCCGGCCAGTGCACCGGTCGAGAGTCGCTACCAGGCTCTGGATAAAGCACCAAAGTGGGTCATTCAACCGACCGACTACGGCATGATGATCGCGGCGCGACGCAATGCCGAGGACGACACGTATTACTGGCGCATCAATCAGGTCATGCTGCCGTTCTATACGTCTGTCGCGGCCCCGCTTGACGGCAGCGCCGGTCTGCTGCACATGTGGGTGCCGATGGATGACACTCACACCTACGTGTGGACAGTGATGTGGCGCACGCAGCGGCCGATGACGGCCCGCGAGCGAGACGACATGGTCGACGGTCCGAACGCGCATGTTGGCACATACGATCCGGCCACCGGCGGCCTCCGTGGGAACCACCAGAATCGCTTCTTTCAGGACCGCATGGACATGAAGACCGAGAGCTTCAGCGGCATCTTTGGTATTCGCGAACAGGATGCGGCGATGACGGTTGGCATGGGTCCGATCGTAGATCGCAGTAAAGAGCATCTCGGTGCGGCCGACTCCGCGGTGATCGCGTTGCGGCGGGTACTGATCAAAGCGGCCCGCGACCTGGAGACCGGCGTGGAGCCATACGCGCCATACCACGGTGACGTCTATCGGCGACGAGCGTGGTCGGCGGTGCTGCCCCGCAACGACGACTTCTTGAATGACCCCGTCGCCAACCAGATGCACGAAAGTCTGGTTCCCTGAACGTGGTCGAGATTTCGCTCGAGGCGCAAGGCGCGCGACCGAACTTCCGTTACGACATCATTCAACCGCTGCTGCAGGGCCGGGCCACAATCGAGGGCGCCTCGCTGCGCCCGAGTGGCCCGAACGACCTCGCCGGGTTCTTCGACAATCCCAAATTCAAATCAGGCGATTTTGGCTTGTTGGACATCAACATGGGCGATGTCGTGCCAGCGATCGATGCTGGCTGGGACATGTCCTGCTTGCCGGTGTTCATCAAGCGCAAACCGGTCTACAACTATCTCTGGGTGCGCGCCGACCGAGGCATCAATACGCCGAAAGACCTGGAGGGAAAGACTGTCGGAACCGTTGGGTACAGCAGCTCGATCTCCGTGTATACGCGCGGTTTTCTGCAGCAGTTCTCTGGCGTGGACCTGTCGAAGCTGCGCTGGCTCGTGAATGGGCCGGGACCTTTTGCCATCCACAATCCGGCGATTCGGATTGACCAGGCGGCCGGGCCGCCAAAGAGCTCGGCACAGCGGTTGCTGGACGGCGAGATTGATGCGAGCACCGGCGACATTACCGATCTGACAGTCTGGCGGGCGCTCGAGAGTCGCTCGAACGTGAAGCACCTGTTTGCGGATTATCAGGCCGAGAACATGAAGCTCTTGAAACAGGACGGCATCTATACGCCGGTGCACATCATCGTGATCGGCGGCAAGCTGAACCGCCAGCAGCCGCAGATTGCACGGCAGGCCTTCGACGCATTCGAGCGGTCGCGTCAGATCGCCTATGAAGATGCGCAATCGGATGCGACGGGATACTCGCTCAAGACGGGCATGCGCGAGCTACTGCGCGACGAAGTAGCTGAATTTGGTGAGATCTACACGCATGGCCTGTCGAACAACGCCAAGGTCGTCGACCTGTTCCTCGACTACTGCTACGACCAGGGCGTGACCAGCCGCCGCCTCAGCCGCGAACAGGTGTTTGCGGCCGGCACGCTCGACACGTAGCCCCGAGACCGTCAGGCTGGCATCGGCCAGCCGGCGAACAGGGGCGCGCGCCGCGTTACGTGCCGCTGGCTCGTGCTTGCCGTGCGGCGGTGGCGCGGTCGACGAAGCGGCGCGCGAGGCGGCCGCGGTCATCGGCGGCGAAATGGACGTGCAGGTAGGAGGCGAGGGTCTGGCCCGAAGCGAAGCCCTCCGTCGGTGGGTCGCGGTCGTCGACCAGGTAGGCCGCATCCGATAGAGGCATTTCGGCCTCGGGTGAGGACCAATGGAACTCGTGCGCGCGGACGGTCTGACCGCGGTCGAGCAGGAGGGTTTCGCGCGCCGCCTGGGCGTCGCGGTAGCCGATCGTCAGGTGAGCGGCGGCGAGCGTGCTGTCCAGCGGTACGATACCGGCCATCGCGTGGCGCTCGTTCTGCGCGTCGACCAGCGAGCGGCCGAGCAGCATCAGGCCGCCGCACTCGGCGTAAATCGGCAGGCCACGCGCGTGCGCCGCGCGCAACGAGTCAAGCATCGACGTGTTGCTGGCCAAGCCGGTCGCGAACAGCTCAGGGAAGCCGCCGCCGATATAGACCGCTGAGGCGTCTTTTGGCAGCGCGGCGTCTGCGAGCGGGCTGAACGGCAGAAGCTCGGCCCCCCAGGCTTCCAGCAGGTCCAGTCCATCCTGGTAATAGAAGGAGAACGCTTCGTCGCGGGCAATCGCGATTGCCGTTGTTGGCGGCAGCGGCTGGGCTGGGAAGAGCTCGCTGTCGACGGTCTGTGGCGTGGTGGCAGTCGCGAGGTCGAGTAAGCGCGGCAGGTCCACGCCCACCGTTACAGCAACTTCGGCGGCGTCAACAAAGCTGCGCCAGTCGGACCCTTCCGTTGCGGGCACCAGGCCGAGATACCGCTCTGGCACCGCCAGCTCCGCCTGGTAGGGCAGCCAGCCCAGCACGGGTACGCCAGCGCGCTGCTCGATGGACTCGCGCAGCTCGGCTACGTGACGCGGACCACCGACACCATTCAGGATCACTCCGGCCAGTCGCACCGTCGGATCGAACGAACGATACCCGAGCACCAGGGCGCCGGCACTCCACGACAACTTTGCGGCATCCACCACGAGCACGACGGGCAGGTTCAGTTCCCGTGCGACATGGGCGGCGCTGGCGAGGCCTTCGCCGCCGAGCTGTCCGTCGAACAGGCCCATGACCCCTTCCACGATGGCCACATCGGCAGCCGACATGGCGCGAACAAACAGCGTCCGCATGGTCGGCGCGGGCAGCAGCCACAGGTCCAGGTTGCGCGACGCGACGCCGCCCGCGGCCGCGGTGTGGTAGCTCGGGTCGATGTAGTCCGGACCGACTTTGAACGGCTGGACGCGTAGGCCGCGCCGGCGCAGGGCGGCGAGCAGGCCGACGGTCACGGTCGTTTTGCCAACGCCGCTGGAGACGCCGGCGATCAGCACACCTTTCACGTGCGGCTAACGGTAAACAACAGGAGTGCTGCCGGTCGCGCCGGAGATCCCGGCGCGTGACTATGTTCCACGAGTAGTCGCCTGGGCCGGCATGGTGGCGTGGTTCTCCAGTTGCTCGTAGAACTCGCTGGTGTCGCGCAGGTGGCTGGCCATGGCTTCTTTGGCCGCGTCCAGCTCACCGCGGGCCATCAGTATCGCGATGTGGCGGTGGCATTCGATCAGCTCTTCGGTGCGCGGCTGAAAGCCGGTGTAGACCTTGTTGATGTCGAGTGTCGCGGATACGAGTGACGACGTCAGCAAACTGAGCGCTGGATTGGCGACGTTCTTGGCCAGCCGGGCATGAAAATCAACGATGAAGCCGGTGCGGATTTCGCCGCGGAAGAACGATGCTTCGGCGGTGGCGGCTTCGGCACGCAGGCCGCGAACGACTTCGTCGGCGTCGGGCTGACGCATCAACTGCTCGATGATCATTGGTTCGAGCAGCGCTCGCGCGGCGTACATCTGGCCCAGGCTGAAGGCGCCCGACTTGTACATCAACACCAGGGCC
>DASYKL010000618.1:0-2800 GCA_035995405.1 Chloroflexota bacterium | reverse complement strand
TGCCGCGATACGCCAGAGTTCCCGCTGGCAGGGGCGGGGACGGTAGTGTCACATACTGCTGCAGCGTGGAGTGGATCCCGTCGGCCGCGACCACCACATCGGCTGCAGCGCGGGCACCGTTGGCAAACACGACAAACGCCTGCTCGTCATCTTGCTCGAACCCAACGCAGCGATGGTCAACATGAATGACGTCAGCCGGCAGCCCGGACACGAGCATCTGGAGCAGATCGGCGCGATGTAGGCCATAGATCTCGACGTTGCCGTTCGTCTGCGACGGCCACCACGAGGCGATGAGCCGACCGTCGTAGTGACGAAATTGTGGATCGGTCCACCGAGCGCCCCATCGCGCGACCTCGTCGCCCAAGCCCAGCCGACGCAACATGCGAACACCATTGGGGTGGAGCGCAATGCCAGCGCCGACTTCCTTGAGCAGCGGCGCCTGCTCGTAGACATGGGCCTCAATACCCTGCTGCAGCAAGGCCCTGGCGGTGGCGACACCACCGATGCCGCCGCCGACGATCGCCACACGTACCTTGCTCATGCGCGCCAGTCAGCGCCAGGACGGGGCAGTGGGCTCGGCAGTGGGCCGACCGAGCATGCCGTCGCGGCCCCGAGTTTAGCGGGGGTTGCCCTGAGTGTGCGGAACCTCTGGGACGAAGCTGAAGCCGAAGCGGCGCAAGGTGCGGCGGACTTCGCCCATGAATCGCTCTCGTTCGGGGGCCGTCCAGCCACCGAGCATGGCCGAACCGTCGCGGCCGAAGCTCTGGCGGACCTCACCGGCTGGTTGGGCAAGGGTGGTGCGCGGCGTGAAGCCAACCGCGCGGAGGTTCGAATACAGTTCGTGCGGCTCCTCGCCGGCAGGCGAAAAGACGACGACGTCATAGCCAGGAAACGGCCGCGCATTCAGGCTTACCGACACGCCTGGCAGAAGCTGCGAGACCGAAACCTTATGGCTGATGGTCTGAGACATAGTGGGTTTACACGTTCCTTCTGTAGGCGCATCGAAGCGCGGCTGGAGTTATCGGTAGCGGTAGCTCACGCGGCCGCGGGTCAGGTCGTACGGGCTCATTTCGACCCGGACCCGATCGCCTAGCAGAATCTTGATGCGGAATCTGCGCATTTTGCCGCCGGTATAGGCCAGCAACTCGTGTCCGTTGTCGAGACGGACGGTGAACTGCGAGTTGCGCAGCGTGTCAACCACGCTGCCGTCCATCTCGAGTGCGTCACCTTTCGGCAATTTAGTAGCGACTCCCGCGGTAGCCACCATCAGACCGGCCAGCGCCACGACGTTGCTCGAAGCAGGTTGAGCAATACACTGGCTTGTCCTGGCTGGGTTGAAATGGGACCTGGGCTTCCTGGCCGCAGCTCGAACAGGTGGCGCTGAACATCTCGCGTGGTGCGCGTTCGCCGCCGGACGAATAGCCGCCGCCGTATGACGACGATGACGACCCATAGCTGCTGTACGAAGATCCGCCGCCGCCATCGCGCTGTTGCTTGCGAGCAGCTCGGCAATCAGCACAGCGGCTGGGCTCGCTGAAGCCACGGCTGGCGTAGAAGTCCTGTTCACCACTGGTGAACGTAAATGCTTGACCGCAATCGCGGCAGGTGAGTGTTGTATCGGCCGACATGGTTGGCGGCTCCCTTCAAGAAAACCGCTCGGCGAACTGGCATCCCGATGCGGTACGAAAAATGGGGCTCCGTCAACGCGTGAAGTAACAACGATACGGAACGTTTTGCGCGAGTTCGTGGCGATTATACGAGAAACCGAGGCCCAGGGTTGCATTCCCAGCCGGTACGATGCTCGAACGATGCTTGTGGTGCTGATTGCGGCGCTTTCTGGGCCTGCGCGAGCTTCGCTCACGGCGGTTGACCAGCGACTGCGGATCCAGGATGCATGGGAGCTGTTTGGCCCGGAGCTCGTCGCCGACTGGCCCGGGCATACAGCCGAGTGGTATCTGCCGCAACGATTTCGTGACGTGGCGGACACGGCTGCGCTGCGTCGCCAGCGGGATCAGCTGCTCGCCGACGCAGAGGTGGTGTGTATCACGTTTCCGCCACCCAAACGCCTCGTGATGCGAGCACCGCACCTCCGATTTGTGCATCAACTGCCGGCGGGTGTCTCGAACCTCACACGCAGCGATGTGTGGGGCTCCAGCGTCCCGGTAACCAGCGGGCGAGGAGCCGGCAGCACAGTGCCAATCGCCGAATGGGCAGTCGCTGGCATGTTGGCGCTGCTGAAGGATTTTCCGCGGGCGTTCAGCCAGCGCAGCCGCGGCGAGCTCGACCGGCGAGCGTTTCGTGGGCGGCAAGTCGCTGGTAAGACACTCGGCGTGATCGGCCTGGGTGGGATCGGCCGCGAAGTCGCCCGGCTGGGGCACGCACTCGGCATGCGCGTCGTCGGCACACGTCGGTCGGAGGCGCCAGTGGAGCACGTCGAGACGCTCTACCGCCCGTCTCAGCTGCACGAGGTTCTGCGGCAGTCGGACGTCGTCGTCGTGGCGGCTCAGCTCACCGCCGAAACGCATCATCTCCTGGACCAGCCAGCGTTCGCCGCATTGAAAGCGGGCGCGCTGGTGATTAACGTGGCGCGTGGCGAGCTGATCGACGAGTCAGCGATGATCGACGCGCTGCGCTCGGGACAGGTCGGCGGCGTTGCGTTGGACGTCTACGAAGGGGAGTTCGACCACCCTCCGCCGCCCGAGCTGCTGGCCTTCGACAATGTGATCTTCACGCCGCATACCTCGGGCCACACCGAGCAGCCGCTGGCGGGAGCGCTCGGTATCTTCCGAGAGAACCTGCG
>DASYKL010000617.1:0-9536 GCA_035995405.1 Chloroflexota bacterium | reverse complement strand
GGGGCTTTGGCCTTGTCCGCAGCGACGGCAGTGCGCGGCCCGCGTATTCGGCGCTTATCGAAATGCCGAAGCCATGAGGTAGTTGAGGGCTGAAGGGCGGACCGCAAAAGCAAGTCAACGCTTGCGCGGCCCGTTCCATCTGGAATACGGTTTCGCCGCACCAGGCCAGGGAGGGGGAGTGGATGAACGCGGCAGACGATTCAGCAACGGCTGGCGTGGTGGCGGTGAGCACCGCCGGCAGTTTCGCTCTGACGCTCGTCCTGCTGGGCTGGGTGTTCGCGGGCATGGATTACACCATCTACTCATACGCTTTGCCGCTGATGCTGAGCGATCTGAACATCTCAATTCCCACGGCGGGCTTGATTTTCTTCCTGTCGCTGCAGGGCACCTTCATCGGGAGCCTGCTGGCAGGCGCCCTGGCCGACAGGTGGGGCCGCCGACGGGTGATGATGGGTAACATCCTGGTGTACGCACTTTCGACGGGTGCCGTGGCGCTGGCCCAGTCAGTCGGCTTCCTGACCGCGGTCCGTTTCCTGGTGAATTTCGGCGTCGGCGCCGAGCAGCCGGTCGGAGCGACGTATATCTCCGAAGTGTGGAACCCGAAGACCCGCGGCCGGGCGATGGGTTTCATGCAGAGCGGCTACGCCATCGGCTCCTTGCTGGCCACGCTACTGCTGGCGCTGGTCGCTGAGCGTTTCGGCTGGCGCCTGCTCTTCCTTCTTGGCGCGATTCCGGCACTGCTCGTTGTGGCTTTCCGCATGTGGCTGCCGGAGTCGCGGCGCTGGGAGGAACAGCAGCGCGAGCGTGCCAGTCGAGCGGCCGCCGGGGAGCAGAGCGTTGGTTTTCCGATGGCTGCGCTGTTCGGGCGCGATCTGCTGCGCGTCACCGCGATCGGAACGGTGCTGCTGGTCATGGGTAACACGGCGGGTGGCGGAATTCAGGCCTGGGCGCCGACCTATTTGAAGGTGCAGCACGGGTTGGACATCAGCGCGGTTGGATGGCTGGGCGTCGTGCAAGGTCTGGGCTTGCTGCTTGGCTATGTCAGCGCCGGCTGGGTCGCCGACGTGCTGTCGCGGCGGTACTCACTGATGATCTTCTTCGGCCTGGGTGTCGTGTCGCTGATCGTGTTCGGCCTGGTGAGTGGCCTGGTCCTGCTTGGCGCGGCATTCTTCGTGGTGGGCATCAGCACCGGCGGGCAGTTCGGCAATTTTGTCGTGTACCTCGCCGAGCTTTTCCCGACACACGCCCGGGCAAGCGGCGTCGGCTGGTGTATGGGCATCGGGCTGTTCTTCTGGGCACTTGTACCCCTCGTGCTGTCGGCGCTTGCACCCACGGGCAACTTCGGCACTCTGTTCGCGATCGTTGGTGGTGTCGCCTGTATCCTCGGCATCGTCACTGCCTACCTCGGGCCAGAGACGAAGGGCCTGGAGCTGAGCTGAGCTGAGCTGCGCGCCGTGACCTGTATTCGAGTCGCGCTGGTCCAGAGCGAATCCCGTGTGGGGACCGAGACCAACGATCCGCGCGACGTCAACATGGAGCGGGCTCTCGAGGCGATACACCGCGCGGCCGACGCCGGAGCGCAGCTGGTGGTATTCGGCGAGATGTACCTGTCGGGCTATCGCACCGACGAATGGCTTTCCAGGTGGGCCACCGTGATCGAGCCCCCCGATCGACACGTACAAGTCTTGCTGGAGGTCGCCAGAGAGCGGGGCGTCCACGTGATCATGGGCCTGGCTAGCTTTGGCTCGGTTATGCCTGGTGACGTCTATAACACCGCACTGCTGGTAGGGCCGGCCGGCGCGGTAGGCGCTTATCGCAAGTCCCACGTCGCGGCGTTTCCCTATAGCGAGGGAATTTCGATGGAGCGCTGCTTTTATTCGCCTGGGCGGGAGCTGCCGGTGTTCGACACGCCGTTGGGTCGGATCGGCATCCACATCTGCTACGACATCAGCTTTCCTGAAGTTGCCAGGGTGCAGGCTCTGCTTGGCGCTGACCTCCTGATCAACGTCGCCGCAACAGCTGGCGGCTTCGAGGACATGTGGGAGCACACCGTGTACACGCGAGCGATCGAGAATGCGAGCTGGTACCTGGTGTGCTCGGTCGTGGGGAACCAACGCGGTGACCGCCTGTTTGGCGGCAGCCGCATTGTGGATCCGTCCGGCAAGCTGGTCGCCGCGGCCAAGTTTGACGAGGAAGACTTTCTCATTGTGGACATCGATCTGGCTCGTACGCGCGAGGTCCGCTCGAGGTCGCACTATTTCAGCGCACGTAATCCCCAGCTGTATCGCGCGATAGCCGAGCCGACGCCATTCCCTTAGTGCTCGACGGCACCCAGCGCCAGCAGCGCTGTGCGCTGCGCCGCGGTCAGGCCGGTCAGGCCGGTGATGTCGACGCCCTCATAGCGGCGGGCGCTGCGGAGCACCTGCAGCGAAGAGCCAGTACCGGGATTCCACAACCGCACCGTGCCGTCTTCACCGCCGCTGGCCAGCACGTTGGACTCGGCGGAAAACGCCAGTCCCCAGACGCCACCGGTGTGGCCTTGCAAGGTCGCCCGCGGCTGGCCCGTGCTGGCCTCCCACAGCCGTACCGTACCGTCCCCGCCGCCGGTCGCCAGCAGCCGTCTATCTGGCGCCAGCGCGACGCTCCAGACGGCGCCGGAGTGACCCGCTACCGTCGTGAGCAGCTGGCTCGTACTCGCCTCCCAGACGCGCGCGGTTCCGTCTCCACCACCACTTGCCAGCAGCCCTCCGTCCAGCGTGAGCGCCACGCCCCAGACCGCGCCGGTGTGGCCGTGCAGCGTCGCCAGCAATTGATTCGTGCTGGGTTGCCATAACCTGACGGCTCCGTCGCCACCACCGCTGGCCAGCAGTCGGCCGTCGGCGGAGAGCGCCACGCCCCACACGCCGCTGGTGTGGCCCTGCAGCGTGCCCAGTAGACGCCCGGTGGCTCGTTCCCACAACCGCACCGCGCCATCCCCGCCACCGCTGGCCAGCAGGCGGCCGTCAGCGGACAGGGCTACACCCCAGACCCCGCCGGTATGACCCTGCAGGGTTGAGAGCAGCCGGCCGCTGCGCGTTTCCCATAGCCGCACTGTGCCGTCTTCGCCGCTGGTCGCCAGCAGCTGAGCATCTGCCGCAAGCGCCACACCACGGACCGTACCGGTGTGACCCTGGAGGGTCGCTTGCACCTGGCTGGTAGACGTCTCCCAGACTCGCACCGCCCCGTCCAGGCTACCGCTGACCAGGAGCTGGCTGTCGGCCGAAACTGCCACCGACCGCACACCGTCGGTCCGGCCAAGCAACGTCGCCAGCGGCCGCCCGGTGCTGGCTTCCCAGAGTCGCACCGCGCCGTCGAAGCCGGCGCTCGCCAGGAGCTGACCATCTGCTGAGAGTGCCACGCCGCGGACCACACTGGTGTGGCCGCGCAAGGTCGCCTGGAGTCGAGCCACACTCGGGTCCCAAAGCCGAGCCGTTCCATCGCCACTGCCGCTGGCCAACAGGTGCCCGTCGGCGGCGAGCGCCACGGCCCAGACACCACTGGTGTGGCCCTGTAATGTCGCCAGGAGTCGACCGTTAGTGGCGTTCCAGAGCCGAACCGTGCCGCCCCCGCTGCCGCTGGCCAGTAGCTGCCCGTCAGCCGCGAGCGCCACACCCCAGACCGCGCTAGCGTGACCCTCCAAGGTCGCCGCCAGGCGCCAGCCAGTCTCCGGCGCGGGCGCCCAAAGCCGTACCGTGCCGTCAAAGCCGCCGCTGGCGAGCCGCTGACCGTCGGCCGCGAGCGCCACGGTCCAGACCGCGCCGATGTGCCCGTGCAACGTCGCCAGCGGCTGCCCTCCAGCAGCGTGACCAACGAAAGGCGCCTGCCACAGGTGGATCGTGCCGTTTTCGCTGCCGCTGACCAGCAACTGGCCGTCGGCGGAGAGCGCGACGGCCCAGACCTGGCCGGTGTTGCCCTGCAAGGTTGCCAGCAATTGGCCGCCAGCAGCGGGTGCAGCGCCACGACCTGCTGATAGCGTACCGCTGAGCGGATTCCCAAACGGCGTCTCCCACAGCCGGATCGTGCCGTCCTCGCTGCCGCTCGCTAGCAGCTGACCGTCGGCCGAGAGCGCCACGCTGCGGACCCCGCCGGTGTGCCCCGTGAGCTTTGCCACCAGCGTGCGATCCGCCACTCGCCACAGCCAAACCTCACCGGTGGATGTGCCTGCTGCCAGTGACGTGCCATCGCCACTCAGCGCGACCGAGAGGGGCAAGTCGAACACATCAGCCAGGATGGCGGCGGCCAGATGGGCGTCGACCAGGCTCGTATCCTGGGCATCCACCTCCGCCAGGTAAGCCTGCCGAATCGCCAGCCGCGAGAGGTCCAGCCCGCGCAGGTTGCCGCGCAGCAGCCGCACCAGATTTACGACGTTGCCAGGTCCGTAGCCCTGGTCCACTTCGGGCCGGCCACGCCAGACCTCGAGGAGCCCGAGCAGCCGTTCCTCTGCGCCATCTTTGCCGTAGCTCGCCGCGAGCAGCTGCAAGATCGGCGCGCCGATCAGGCGTTCCTGGCTTTGCCGTACGTAGTCTTTGGCCTGGGCTTTGACCAGCGCTTGCTGGACAAGCAGCAGCGGCTGGGCGCGTTCGACCTCTTCGACGACGTCCTCCACCAGCCGGTCGGTGACGTACGCGAGCACCACCGACTGTGGCGTGAACGCGGCCAGGCCGCCGCTGGCGGCCCGCTCGACGAGCGAACGACGGCGGAGCGCTTCGACCGCCTCCAGGACTGCGCCGCGGCTGACGCGGGGGCCAAGGGCGGCAATCAGGTCGGCGATGCTGACCGGCTCGCGCTCGACGGCCAGCACGCGCAGCAGCATTTGCTCGAGCGCCGAGCTGCGTTCGAGCTGCTCGGCGAGCAGACGGCGGATGCCCCCAAAGACGGAACCGGAGCCGGCCTGGTCGAGGAACGCCGAGATGTCGCCATCGAACACCTGGCGGATGCTCTCGCCGACGACCTTGAGCGCCAGGCCGTTGCCGGCGAAGCGGGCGACCAGATTGGTCCAATCGTCGTCGCTGCCCGAGAGCTGCTTGTCAGCCAGCAACACCTGGCCTTCTCGCACCCCCAGACCGCCCAGCTGCAACCGCCGCACGCCGCCCCCGCCCAGCACGGCGAGCTCGGGGGGCGCCTCGCGACTGGTCACCACCAGGCAGCTCTGGTGGCGGGTCTCACCGATGGCTTGCAGCAGTGCGCCATAGCCGCCAAAGCCGTCGCGATAGCGCCCCTCCTGCTGACCGGCCTCAAGCACCGTCTCGAAGTTGTCCAGCACGAGCAGGCTCGGCTGGTCGCGCAAGAGCTGCAGCAGTACCGCCAGTCGGGCCGACTCACCTTGCGGTGGCACGAGATCGTGGGCTGCCAGAAAGCCGATCGCGCCGGCCATCCACTCGCCGGCAGGGAGTGCGTCGCGCAAGCTTCGCCAGTACACCCGCTGGAAGCTGGGTGCGGCGTCCTGGGCGAGCCGTGAGGTGAGGGCGGTCTTGCCGATGCCGCCCATGCCGAGCACGCCGGCGAGCCGGCAGTGCTCATCGAGGACCCAGTTGCGCAAGGTCGCGAGCTCATCGGTGCGGCCGACAAAGCCGATGACATCGGGCGCCTCGCCCCAGTCCTGACGCCGCTCCAGCGGCAGATGTGACGGCTGGTCCACATTTGTGACGTCGCCATGACGCTCGCGAGACGCTTGTTCGCCCTCGTGAGACGCTTCCGCTGACGCTTCGTCATTACGCTTAGCTACAGCAGAAGGGCGGGCGGGCAGCGGCGATGGAGCAGCACTGGTAAAGGCGGATCGTCGGTCGAGTACCTGGGCGAGCCACACCTCGTCGAGCGGCGTGTGCATGCGCGGTGCGTCGCGCAGTGCCGCGGCCCACAGCTCGTGCGCTTCGACTGCTTCGCGGCCGACCGTCAGCCCGCCCGACTCGAGCAGCACCAGGATCAGCGCCTGAAGTCGTTCGGCACTCGGGTAGTAGGCGCCGGACTCCCAATCCTGAACAGATCGGCGGGTGGTGCCGAGCCCCGCGGCGAGATCGCGCTGGGTCAAGCCAGTCCGTCCACGGTGGCGCAGCAATAGCCCCGCAAACGTCTCCATCTCCCCAGCTGGCGGACGTTGGAGCATCACTCGGGCCGATCGGCACCCAGTCTACCGCCGCATCGATACCGGTCACCCCAGCCCCAACAGACGAGAGCAGGGGAAGCCAGGTGCAAGCAGCCGGCACAGGCTGGCCGTAGGCGAGGCGCTCATGAAGCGCGAAGCTGTGAGTAACAGACGACGTTCGAAATCCTCGGACGTCACACACGAGGAGTGTCTCGACTCACATGAGCTACCAAGACGAGCAACACCACCTGACTGGCCCGCGCGGGTCCCTCGACGGCGACGGCCAAGGCGACCATGACGTGCCCTATCGCTTTGGCTGGCGGCCGCGCGCAAGCGTCCCCTACCCGTTCAACACCCAGCAGTACGCACGCTTGCTGGTGTTCCGCAGTCGGGTCCACGAGCGCCTGGACCATGACGATTTCGGCACGGCTGCCTGACCCATGCGCAGCCCGACCCTGGCTCCCAGGCGCGATCCGGTCATGCGTGTGCCACCACGGCTGGCCGTCGGCAACATGTCGCGGCGACGCGACACACACGCACCGTGGCCCGAACCGACAGCGGCGGACGGCGAGCTCGTCCAGACCGCCCATCGCGACGCCGAGGTCGCTGTACACGACGAGCGCCAGCGACTTGCGCGCGAGCTGCACGACAGCGTCGTCCAGAGCCTGTTCGGCATCACCCTCAACGCGTCGCGTGTCTTGACCCTGCTCGAGCGCAGTGAAACCGACCAGGTACACGCCATCGTCAGCGACATGTTGCGCCTGGCCAACGACAGCCAAACCGAGCTGCGAACCGTGGTGCACGGTCTGCGATCGGAGGAGTCCAGGCAGCTCGAGGGCGGACTGAGCGGGGCGCTGGCGAGCCAGGCTGCCGCGCTGCAGGATGTGGGCGGATTTCAGGTTCGCGTGTCACTCGACGATGAGCCGGATCTGCCCCCGAGCACGAAAGCGACACTGGCCGGCATCGCTCGTGAAGCGCTGCAGAATGTCGCCAAGCACGCTCGGGCTACACAGGTCAACGTGGTACTCGAGGTTGGTCCGTCCGATGTGACAGTCATCATCGCCGACGATGGGGCTGGGTTCGACACGTATGCAGCCCACCCTGGCCATTTCGGACTGCAGCTGATGCGCGAGCGGGCGACGGCCGTCGGGGCCACTCTGGAGCTGGTCAGCGCCCCTGGCCGCGGGACGCAGGTTCGAGTCCGTGTGGGGCGGCGGCGCCAATGAGATGGACGAAGTGCAGCGGCTGATCCAGGCATTCGGCGCCCGTCGAGCGATGAACTCACCAGCCGCGAAGTTGGACGTCTTGATGGACCTCGAGCGACTCGGCGACCCGCGGCTCGTGCCGTTCCTGTTGCAGGTGCTCGGAGATCCAAGCGAATCAGCGGACGTCCGTATGCATGCGCTGAAGCGTTTGCGCAGTGGACCACTCACAGCCGACGAGCGCCCAACCGTGGCGCGCGCCTTCGGCGAGCTCATGCTGCACGGCTCAAGCATCGAGCTGCGGCTGCAGGCCGCCGTTGCACTCGGCGAGTTCACGGATATTGAGGGCGTGGTGCGCGCGCTCGGATCGCTGGCCCTGGAGCCTCAGGAGTTACTCGATCTGCGTTACTCCGCCTTCACCTCGCTGGAGCCCGCCGGGTGCACGGCGGAGTGCGTCGTTGTGCTACGCCAGTTGTCACACGACGAGATGCTCGGACGGTCCGCGCAGAGCGCGCTGGCACGCTGGCACGTCGACTACCGGGAATGATTACACGGCCCTAGGCCCTATAGGGGAGACCTGACAAACCAATCATGACCGACATCACCATGGATACCCACGCTGATCCGATACGCGTTCTGATCGTCGACGACCACACCGTCGTGCGGGCGGGTCTGCGCGCATTTCTGGACCTTGACTCGTCGCTCGAGGTGGTGGGTGAAGCAGCTACCGGGGCCGAGGCGGTCCGTCTTGCCCACCGCATGCGACCGGAGGTGGTGCTGATGGACCTGGTCATGCCGGAGCTGGACGGAATCGCGGCGACTGAAGCCATCCATCGGGACCTACCCGACACCAAGATCGTCGTGCTCACCAGCCTGCTGGAGGACGCCTCTGTGAGTGGCGCGGTGCGGGCCGGTGCAATTGGCTATCTTTTGAAGGACACTCAAGCGCCCGAGCTCGTGCGAGCGATCAAGGCCGCGGCGGCGGGGCAGGTCCAGCTCTCGCCGAGCGCGGCCGCGCGACTCGTCCGCGAAGTGGCAGTGCCGCAGCGGGCTGAGAAGCTGTCCGGGCGCGAGGTCGACGTGTTGCGTTTGCTGGCCCATGGTTGGGCCAACAAGCAGATTGGTCGCAATCTGGGGATCGCCGAGAAGACCGTCAAGACGCACGTGAGCAGCATTCTGGGAAAACTGGGGATGCAGAGTCGGACGCAGGCCGCGCTCTACGCTGGACGTGTTGGGATGGTTCCACTCGAGGAGCTGGGCGAAGTCGAAAGCAACGGCAACATGCACTACGGGGCGTAGCGCGCGTCGAAAGGCCCCGGCGCAGTACAGTCTGCCGATCGGGCGAATAAAGGCGTAGCCGGATGACGAGGACGAGCTACGCGATCGAAGTGCAGAACCTGACCAAGTCCTATGGCAAGACCCAGGTCCTGCAAGGCATCGACCTGCACGTCGAGCGGGGCACCATGCTGGCATTGCTTGGCCCCAATGGCGCCGGCAAGACCACCATCGTGCGGATCTTGAGCACACTGCTGGGGTTCGACGGTGGAACGGTGCTGGTCGACGGCCACGATGTGCGCACCGAGCCCGACAAGGTCCGCGCGGTCATCGGCCTGACTGGCCAGGCGGCGGCGGTGGATGAGCTGCTGACCGGACGCGAGAACCTGGTGATGATGGGCCGACTCTACCGGCTGACAGCCGCCAGCGCTAAAGCGAGAGCACAGGAGCTGCTCCAGGAGTTCGACCTGGTCGAAGCCGCTGGCCGGCCGGCCAAGACGTATTCGGGCGGTATGCGCCGCCGACTCGACCTTGCGGTGAGCCTGATCGCGTCGCCGCCGGTGCTGTTTCTGGATGAGCCCACCACCGGTCTCGACCCCCGCTCGCGGCTGGGCATGTGGGAGATCATCAAAGACTTGCTAGCGAGTGGCACCACCATCTTGCTGACCACCCAATACCTCGAGGAGGCCGACCAGTTGGCTGATCGGATCGTCGTCATCGACGGTGGCAAGGTGATCGCGGAGGGCACCCCAAGCGTGCTGAAAAGCAAGGTGGGCAATGATCGGCTCGAGCTCACGTTCCACGACGAGGAGTCGTTCGGTCACGCCGTCGCCGCATTGGGCGGGAGCGTCATCGACTCGAACCCGAAGGAATTCTCGGCGACCGTCATTATCAAGGACACCAACTCGGACGTGAAGCGGGCCCTGGACCTGCTGGCG
>DASYKL010000616.1:0-4421 GCA_035995405.1 Chloroflexota bacterium | reverse complement strand
GTTGGTCGGCTTGCCGCGAGCATCGGTAACGCCCAGGCCGCTATCGCGGATCAGCTGCAGTGCGTCCTCGTGGATCGGCGCCACCACCAGTACGTCGGACATCTCTGGCAGGGTATACGGCTGACCGCGCGGGCTGTTATTCGACGACCACCTCGGCCCACATGCCCGCCCCAAGATGGAGCGTACAGACATAGCGGTAGCTGCCAGGGCGGGTGAACGTATGAGAGAACGTGGCGCCCTCGAACAGGACGGCGGAGGCGAAGGAGCGGTCGTCGGCGACCATGTCATGCGTGCCTTCGATGTCGCGCCACAGCACAGTCGTCCCGGGCCGCACGGTCACCTGCGCTGGATAGAAGTATTGCTCGGCGGCGTCGATGATGACCGCACTCCGTGACGAGGTCGCGGGTGTCGCCGTCGCCACGGCTAACGTGGCGGTCGGCGGCGGCAGCGGCGGCGGCTGGGTCACCGCGGGGGCTGGGGCGCCGCACGACGTGGCGATCGACGCGAAAATGGTAAGCACTCCTAGCCGCCACGCCACGCGCCCCATAGTAGGGGTGTTACTCCTCGCGTGACTGCCCGCTGAGAAACGCGAGGGCCACCGCCGCGTGCAAAGGCCGAAGAGGGGCCTGCACGGCCCCCCTGGCGATCGCCGCGGTGAATTACGCGTGCGTGGCTTTGAGCTGCGCGCCCGACACGGTGCCGTTCGCTGATAGCAAGTCGCCGTCCGCCGTTCCGCACACCGTCTCGACGATCAGACGGGTCACAACGTACGGGTCCATATTGGCGTTCGGACGGCGATCTTCAATGTAGCCCTTCTTGTCGATGGCCACCTGCCAGGGAATCCGCACGGACGCTCCACGATGTGAGACGCCGTAGGAGAACTCGCGGAACGACGCCGTCTCGTGCTGGCCCGTCAGGCGCTCCTCGATGCCCACACCATAGTTCGCGATGTGCAAATCGTGGCGGGGGCCGAGGGCTTCGGCGGCGGCGACACACGCATCGTAGTTCTCGCGCATTTCCTTGGTCGAAAAGTTGGTATGGCAGCCCGCGCCATTCCAATCGCCCTTGACGGGCTTCGGGGACAACGTGGCGGACACTCGATTGCCGGAGGTGGTCGGGAAATCCTCGGCCGTCCGATACAGCAGCCAGCGGGCGATCCACAACTGGTCGGCAATCTCCGGGGCGGCGACAGGACCGACCTGGAACTCCCACTGCCCAGGCATAACCTCGGCGTTGATGCCCGAGACCGCCAGGCCAGCTTTCAGGCAGTTTTCGAGGTGCGCTTCGACGACCGGGCGACCAAATACCTCGTCGGCGCCAACGCCGCAGTAGTAGCCGCCCTGCGGCGCTGGGAAACCGTTGTCCGGCCAGCCCAAGGGCTTGATGCCGTCAAAAAAGGTGTACTCCTGCTCGAGGCCGAACCACGTGTCGTGGGCCTTGTACTTCTCCGCAATCTCGCGGCAAGCGGCGCGGGTGTTGGACGGGTGCGGTTCACCGTTCACCAGGAACACTTCGCACATGACCAGCTTGTGCGGCTCACCGCGGATCGGGTCGTCACAGACAAAAACGGGCTTCAGGACGCAGTCTGATCGGTCGCCCGTGGCCTGCTGTGTGCTCGAGCCGTCGAAACCCCAGATCGGCGGTTCCTGGCCGATCGGGATGATCTTGGCTTTTGAGCGCAGCTTGTTTACGGGTTGGGTGCCGTCGACCCAGATGTACTCGGCTTTATAGAAAGGGTATGGCTTTGGCACGGTGTCTCCTTCCGTTGGTTCGTCCATCCACTGGCCAAGGGCGCTGCATTCTGGCGGTGCTCCTCAACAGAGCGGCCCGCGGATTCAGTTTTAAACAAAAACCCACGGGCCGTCTGCCAGGAAGGAGCGCCTGTCTGGCGAATGGAACACGTTCGCGCCGGAGATTGTCCCGGCCGCGCCGTGGCGCTCGCTCCGGCTACTCTGCCCGACGTTGCCGCAACGGAATTGTGCAGAATGCCCAAAGTGGGCCTTCGAATTCCTCTGCCCTACCATTAGTCGACGCCGAGATGCCCAAGTACGACCCCCTGCGCGACTTCCTGGCTGGGCTTCCGAAAGGTCAGAAGCAGATCACGCTCGGTTTCAAACGCGTCGAAGAAATGCTCGGCGAACCGCTGCCGGCGTCGGCGCGCGAGTACGAGCAATGGTGGCGTGGCGGCCACGTCAAGCGCGGCCGAATCGATGCCAATTGGCAGGACCAGGTCCAGCAACGAGCGTGGGAAGATATCGGCTGGACCGTCGACGAGCTCGACCTCCTCCTCAAAATGGTCACCTTTCGCAGGCGATGAGCGGCCCGTCCCTGAAGCCGTGACGCCCGGCGGCAGCCGATGAGGCTCGAGGCGGTGACGTTTGACTTCTGGAGCACGCTCGTCGATGGCGAGATCACGCCTGAGCGGACTGTCGTGCGTCTGGCGCGGCTGCAGCGGGCACTCTCGGACGCGGGCCACGCGTCGAGCGTCGAAGACCTGCGCGGTGCGTTCGAGCGCGCCCTTGAACGGGTCGACCGCGCTACTCGGGAGACACTGGAAGACGTCGGCCCGCCTGGCCGATGGGCAGAAGTCGCGGTCGAGCTCGGCATTCCCGCCGGCTTGATTCCGTACGAAGTGGTCGAACAGGCCTATGAGGATCTGACGCTCGAGCCCCTCCCGGCCGCGATGCCGTACGTCCATGACGCCGTACAGGCGATGCGCCAGGCTGGCTACCGTCTGGCCGTCATCTGCAACACGGGGATGGCGGGCGGCCGCGTCTTACGCCAGGTGCTGCAGCGCCACCACCTCCTTGACCTGTTCGACGTGACCGTGTTCTCGAATGAGTTCGGGTATGCCAAGCCGCATCCGAGTATCTTCGGCCATACGCTGGAGCAGCTTGGCGGCATCGAGCCGACGCGAGCGCTGCACGTCGGCGACCTGGAAGAGCTCGACGTCGAGGGCGCTCGCCGCGCCGGCGTGTACTCCGCGCGCTACGTCCCCGGCACCCCTCAGGTGGAAACGGACGCCGACTTCGTCGTCACCGATTGGCGTGACTTTGGCACGCAAGTCGCCCGATTCGAAGCCAACCTCACCGCCTGACCGGCCCCGCCGGGCGCCCATCACAAAGTCGCCAGCGCCACCCCGGCATCGAACTAATATTCGATGTAGTGGTGACTGTTGCTGATCCGTTGGAGAACGTCCGTGCCTGGTGGGATGAAGATGCCGAGATCGATCCAGAGGCCTATGAGCCGATCGAGTCGGTCGAGCCGATTGAACAGCTAGCCCCGCCAGGGCCAGACGCACCGCCCAGCGAGCCGACCCAGGACTTCGTCCATCTGCACGTTCATAGTGAGTTCTCGCTGCTCGATGGCCTGTCGCCAGTCAAACACGTTGTCGACGCCGCCAAGCGCCACGGCATGCGGGCGGTAGCGCTCACCGATCACGGCAACATGTACGGCGCGGTCGACTTCTACTCCTACGCCAAAAGCGCAGGCATCAAGCCGCTCATTGGCGTCGAGACGTATGTCAGCCCACGCGGCATGTCCGACAAAGGGGGCACCCAGGACCGCAACTATTTCCACCTGGTCCTGCTTGCCAAGAACCTCGACGGCTACCACAACCTGATGAAGCTGGTGTCGCGCGCTAGCCTCGAGGGCTACTACTACAAGCCGCGCATCGACCGGGCGCTGCTGGCCGAGCACTCAAACGGCTTGATCGCGCTCAGTGCTTGCTACAGCGGGGAGCCTTCCCGCGCCATTCTCGAGTCCGACTTTCTCAGGGCCCGCGCTGCGGCTGGCTGGTATCGCGAAGTCTTCGGCGAGGATTACTTCCTCGAACTGCAGGACCACGGCAACCCCGACGACCAGACCGTCAATGCCGGACTGATCGAGATCCACAAGGCCCTGGGCATTCCGTTGGTGGCCACTAATGACAGCCACTATGCCTTCGCCGAACAGGCGCGGGCTCAAGACGTTCTGCTGTGCGTCCAGACCAACAGCATCGACAGCGACCCCAAACGGATGCGCTTGGAGCCGTCAGGCGCTTTCTGCCTGAAGTCGCCGGCAGAGATGTGGCAGCTCTTCGGCCACGTGCCAGATGCCTTGCATAACTCGGTCGCGATCGCCGAACGGTGCGACGTCAAACTCGAATTCGGCCGCCTGAGTTTTCCTGCTCTGGACCACGTCATTCCGGCTGGCCAGAGCCCGCAGGAGTACCTGACCCGGACCTGTGAAGAGGGACTGACACGTCGTTACGGGGCCAGTTTGACGAATCTGCAGCGCGAGCGGCTGCGCTACGAGCTGAGCGTGGTCGAGACCACGGGCTTCGCCGCGTACATCATCTTCGTCTGGGATTTCGTCCGCTGGGCCCGCGAGCGGGGCATCCCGTGCGGTCCGCGCGGCTCAGCCGCCGGCAGCATCATCCT
>DASYKL010000615.1:0-4694 GCA_035995405.1 Chloroflexota bacterium | reverse complement strand
TTGTCGACGGGGTATTGCCGCCAGCTTTCGGTCACCCCAACGCCATGTGGATGCCACAGCAAGATGCGCTGCGGTTGGATGTTGACGTTCGGCCAGACCAGACACGTGCCGCCGTGCAGGTACTGGCCTTCGAACTTCTTGGCCGCCGTGGCGCGCGTTTCGCGGTAGTAGTCGTCGACGCCCGGCACGGTTTGCCAGGTATCGACATACGGCTCCACGCCGGGCAGCTCGTAGATCGGATTGTGGCCGCCGTGTCCGAGCAGCGGACTCGACATCTCGTAACTGGTTTGAGGGAAGTCGGCTCGTCGACCATGACGGCTCCCGCCTTCGGCATCGCCCTGCGGCCCGATCGCCGCGACGTTGACCGAGCGATGGGTCATGGCGCCGTGGGCGCTGTCGCCGTCGAAGCTGAAACCAGGAAACTTCCAGTTTGTCGGGATCCGCCACTTGTAGGCTGGTGTGAAGAGCTCGACGCCGTTGTCCTCGCCGTCGGAGCTCTGGAAGGATCGCCGCACCCATGGCGCGAACGGGCCCAGGTACTCCTCGAAGGACGGCGCCTTCTTGTCCCAGGTGGCCCAGATCGAGCCGTAGTAGTTGCACATCTGGGCGACTTCGTGCAGGCCCCACTGGCTCTTGTCGAGCCCGCCTCTGAACGCCGGATCGAAGTACGGCACGCCGACCAGGCGGCCATCGGTGTCATAACTCCAGCCGTGAAACGGGCAGGTAAAGACGAGCGCGTTGCCGTCGTCGTAGCGACAGACCTTCATCCCGCGATGACGGCAGGTGTTGAGAAAGACATGGATCTCGTCTTTGCGATCGCGAACGAGAATGACTTCCTCCTCGCCCATGCGCGAGATGACGAAGTCGCCCCGTTTCGGGATCTGACTCTCATGGCCGACGAACAGCCAGGCTCGCGCGAAGACCTGCTCCAGCTCTTGCTGATAGATCCCCTCGTTCACATAAATCTCGCGGCTGACCAGACCCTTCTCGAGATCCACTAGCTCGCGGACGGACCGGTCGCCAATTGAGTGGTTGATGAAGACCACGTAACACGCTCCTCCTCACGCTGCGTGAGTCGTCAGATCATAGGCCGGCGCTCGTTCGGCATGCGCTGACGCGACGGTCCACAGCGGGCGCGAACGCAGCAGTTGCAGTCAGCCGCAGCAGGGCACGACAATCGGCAGCCGGAGGGGAGCAGTCGACGCATGGATCCGGCCGTCTACTTCAGCGCGCTTTCGGCTGGCTTCGGTCAGGTGTTTTCCTGGCCGACGCTGCCGTTGATGCTGGTCGGCGTGCTGATCGGCTTCGTCGTCGGCATCCTGCCAGGTATTTCGGCGCCGACGACACTCGCGCTGATGCTGCCCTTCACGTTCCACATGAGCCCCGTCGCGGCGTTTGCGTTTTTACTCGGCATGCTGTCGGTGTCGATCATGTTTGGCGATATCACATCGGTTCTGTTCGGCGTGCCAGGCGAGCCGCTCGCGGCTGCCGTTGTGCTCGACGGCCATCCGATGGCCAAACAGGGCCAGGCCGGACGAGCCCTCGGCGCCGCGCTGATGAGCTCCCTGGTCGGCGCGGTGATAGGCGCGATCATTCTGGCCGCGTCGATCCCGATCATTCGGCCGATCGTGCTGGCGTTCGGCTCCCCCGAATTCCTGGGTCTGGCGATCATGGGCATCATGTTCGTGGCAATCCTGAGCCGCGGCAACATGACCAAAGGCGTCCTGATGGGTGCCTTCGGCTTGATGCTGTCGATGGTCGGGCTCGACCCACAGTCGGGTACGCAGCGGTTCACGTTTGGCCGGTTGGAGTTGTGGGACGGCATCGGCCTGGTGCCGGTGACGGTTGGACTGTTCGGTATCGGCGAGATAGTCGACCTGTGGGTCAAGCAGACGAGCATTGCCGAAAAGCACGTTGGCAAAGTCGGCGGAGCCTGGCAGGGCTGCGTCGACACATTCCGACACTTCTGGCTGGTGGTGCGCTGCAGTCTGCTGGGCACGATCATCGGCGTCATCCCAGGTCTGGGTGGCGGCTCGCAGTGGATGGCCTATGCCCATACCGTGCAATCGGCGAAGGATCAATCACGGTTCGGTAAAGGTGATGTCCGTGGTGTCCTCGGACCTGGCGCGGCGATGAACGCCAAGGAAGGCGGCAACCTGGTAACCACCGTCGCGTTCGGCGTGCCCAGCAGCGTGACGATGGCTATTCTGCTGGGAGCTTTTCTGATTCAAGGCGTGGTGCCAGGGCCGAAGATGCTCAACGAGAATCTGCCCCTGACCCTGTCGTTCGTCTGGGTCCTGATCCTGTCGCACGTCGTCAGCGTGGCCTTGAGCTTTCTCTTTCTCAAGTACATGGTCCGCATCACGCAGGTCCGCAGTGCGCTGATTCTGCCGGGCATCATCTTCCTGGTTTTGTTCGGCGGCTTCTCAGACAACAACTCCATGTGGTCGCTGTACGTGGCCTTGATCGCGGGGCTGATTGGCATGGTTATGGTCTGGCTGGACTGGCCGCGGCCGCCACTTATCCTGGGACTGGTCCTCGGTAGACTGGCGGAGAACAACCTCTTCATCTCGTATGCGCGCTACGACCTGCAGTTCCTCACCAGACCAATTCTTGTCAGCATCGTCGCACTGAGTCTGCTTGTTGTTTTCGCGCCGACCCTGCGCGCCCGTTTCGCACGGCGAACGGGGCTGAAGAAGGATCTCCTTGTCCCGGAAGCAAGCTGACCTGATCTTCAGCCTCGTGCTGCTGGCTATCGTCGGGTGGATGACCTGGGAGGCGCAGAAGTGGGATCGCCGTGCTGGGCTATTCCCGGCGGCAATCGGGATTCCGGCGACCATTTTGTGTCTGCTGCAGCTGGGGTTTGCCACGCGGGCGTTGTTGCTTGCGCCGGCAGCACCATCTGTCGTCGAGCCTCAGGCGGTCGGCGCCGCGGCGGGCGGTGCTGACGGCGTGGTGGCGCAGGCAGTGGAGCAGGCGTTTGGCGCTGGCTCGGAATTCGAAGCCGAAGAGGCGATTCCACAGGATGTTTCTAGACGCCGCACCCGTCAGATGGTCATGTGGATTCTGATCATCACGGCCGGCATCGTGGTCTTCGGCTTCGAGCTTGGCAGCGCGATCATCTCATTTGCGTTTCTGCGACTTGCCGCGCACGAGAAGGTACGTCTGAGTCTGATCATCAGCCTCCTGACGTATCTGTTCTTCTATATCGTTTTCGATCGCGCGCTGAGCATCCCCTTCCCGGCGGGCCTCCTCGCCGAGGCACTCGGGAGAGGTGAACCGTTGGACCATGCGCTGTTCAATCCGATTGCCGATCTGATCCAGAATCGCTAGGGAGGTGCCGCTATGATCGTTTGCCTTTCGCCCAACGGACTCAACAGGTACACGGGGTCAGCATCGCCGACTCGCCTCATCGTCGGTACGTCGAACGGCGTGCGGCTGCTGGAGCGGGGCGATGCAACGGAGCCGTGGCAGTCAGTTGGCGGGGCGCTCGAGCGTTTGCACGTCAGCTCGCTGCTCTACGAGCCAAAGCATGGCGGGCTGTTCGCCGGGATCCATGCGGGCGGGCTGTACTTCAGCGATGACGGCGGCCGAACCTGGCAGCGGCGAACGAACGGTCTCACTGAAGAGCACGTGTTCAGCCTGCGCTCCGTCGACGCGCCGAGCGGGACCATTATCTACGCTGGCACTGAACCGGCGGCGCTGTTCAAGACGCACGACTATGGCCAGACCTGGCAGGAGCTGCCTGCTGTGCGAGATGTGTCTGGCCGCGAAAAGTGGACGTTCCCAGCGCCGCCACACGTGGCGCATGCCAAGACGATCGCGTTCGATCCTCGCGACGCGCAGACGTTCTATCTCGGAATCGAGCAAGGTGCGCTGCTGAAGACGACGGATGGCGGCGCCTCGTGGCGCGAGTTGGCGGGGTACGCGCGGGCCGAGGATCGCATCTACCGTGACATTCACCAGGTTGTGCCTCGGCCAGGGCACCCTGATGAGATTTTCATGAGTGGTGGGATTGGCCTGTATTACAGCCCGGACGCGGGTGAGACCTGGGAGCATCTGACGGATCGCGATTTCCGCATCGGCTATCCGGACCAGCTGCTCTTCTCGCCGCTGGACGATCGGGTGTTGTTCATGTCCGGGGCAAAAGGGTCACCAGGGACCTGGCGAGGGACGGAGAGTGCGGCTGGGACGATCGTGCGCAGTGGGGATCTGGGGCGGACGTGGGAGGTTATCGATCGCGGGCTGCCCGATGGGATGCGGGCGAATGTGGAGGCGATGAGCATGCAGGCTTACGCGGGGGGATTTGTGTTGTTCGTTGGGACGACGGACGGCGACGTCTATGTGAGCGACGATGGGGCGAACCGCTGGTCACTCGTGGCAAGTGGGCTTGGTGCGATCTCCAAGGGCGACCACTTCCGCAACCTTGAAGCTGTGGCGCCGTGATCTGGGCGGTTGTTGTTCGAACCCTGGCGGCGGCCGCGTTGGCTGTGGCTGGCTGCAGCAGCGCGCCAGTGGCAACTGCGCCAGCAGCATCGGTGGCCGTACCAACGGCGGTTGCCGATGCGGTGAACCTGCGCGGGAAGACGGTGCGTCTGATCGTCGGCTACACCCCTGGCGGCGGGTTTGACGCCAACGCTCGAGTGCTGGCGCCCTATCTCGCCCAGGCGTTGCCTGGCAATCCGACCGTGGTC
>DASYKL010000614.1:0-5989 GCA_035995405.1 Chloroflexota bacterium | reverse complement strand
CGAGGCATAGCTCTGGCAAGATCCGGCCCGCGAAGCAGACCGGATGGCCGCGTCGACCAGCGTGGGTCGGCACACTGACGGCGGCAGGTCCGTCGAGGGCGGCGAAAAGGGCTTCGAGGACATCGCTCGGCGCCGGCTGGTCGACTGACTGAATGAGGATTGCGGCGACGTTTTGGGAGAGTTCGTCCGCGCCGAGTCGTATCGACGTGCTGCGCCCTGTCTGCGGCTCGGGATTGATTACGGTGCGGACGTCCGCCAGGGTCGAAGCGAGTTCTGCCGTGGCTGGGCCAAGGACGACAACCGTTTGTGTCACACCGGCGAGGCGCGCTTCTCGGAGTGCGTAGCCGAGGAGCGTCGTGTCAGCCCAGGGCAACAAGGCTTTTGGTGTGCCCATTCGCTGCGACGCGCCTGCTGCCACGATGATGGCCGCGCGGGTCGCTGACATGGGTTGGGATAGTAGCAACGGTTTACGACTTGACGCTTCATACACAAAACGGGGTAGAGTTCGGGCCATGTCTCGTTACTCTCGAGTGTGTGTGCGCGTCTTGGG
The DNA here is from genome assembly GCA_035995405.1 of Chloroflexota bacterium. Lineage (GTDB taxonomy): Bacteria > Chloroflexota > UBA6077 > UBA6077 > CF-72 > CF-72. The sequence goes on along the minus strand of DASYKL010000614.1, from coordinate 5,439 downwards.
GGCCGCGCTCGCATTAGCGATGTTTGCTCCCGTCGGCTCGGTGTTCGCCCAGGATCCCGGGACAGTAGATATGCAAGGCGTTCAATTCGTGCCCCAGGAGATCCACGTCAGTCCTGGTGCGACGGTCCTGTGGACCAACGGCAGTCCGCTGGCACACACGGTCACCGCTGATGATGGCACCTTCGATTCGGGCAGCCTCAACACTGGCGACACGTTCACTGTGGTCTTTGATGCGCCAGGTACGTATGCCTACTCGTGCGTGCCGCACAAGTCTCTGGGCATGGTCGGCACGGTCGTCGTCGACGACCCGGGCGCGGTTGCGGACCCGGCTGCTGAAGCGCCCGCGGAGGCAGCCGCCGCGCCGGCGCCGACGCGCAACCCGAATCCGGCCGAGTACTACCCGGATCACTGATGGCACACAGGTCGGCACAGGCAACTGAGGGGGTAGCTATCGGCGCCTGAGTACAGCGACTGTCTCGGGAATGAAGGGGGGATTTCGCATGCGTTTCGTCTCGATTGGAATAGCACTCATCTGGTTGGTGGCGGCCTGCGCACCAGCCAGCACGACGCCCAGCCCGGCGCAGCCGGGCGCCACAGCCAGCGCGCCGATCAAGCTGCGTATCGGTACCGCGACAACACCTCCCCCCGCTCTCCCCGAGTCCACCCTGTGGCTGGCGCGCGATCTGGGCTTCTATCAAAAAGAAGGCCTCGACGTGGAAATCGTCGAAGCTCAAGCCACCCCCTCAGTTATCGCCGCGCTGCGATCTGGCGAGGTAGATGTCGGCAACATCAATTCTGAGGACGTGATCCGCCTGACCGCGGGCAAGGACCTCGAGATGCGCACGATCAACTCGTCCAACGGCCGTAACTTCTTCATGATCGTCGGCAAGAGCAGCATCGGCTCGGTCAAGGAGTTGTCGGGAAAGTCGTACGCGATCGCTCGTGTCGGCAGCCAGGACCACGCGCTGTCGACCAAGGTCCTGGCAGCCAAGGGCGTCGCGGCTGATGCGTTGAGCTTCGTCGCCGTTGGACAACCCAATGTCCGAGCCCAGTCTTTGCTCGCCGGCCAGGTCGACGCCACGACGATGTCGCTGGCGACCTGGGTGACGGTGCAGAACGAAAAGGGCCTGAAGGTGCTGGTCAACGCCGACGACTATTTCGCGGCCGTGCCGCTGGTCAACAAGGGCAACGCGGTCTCCACCAAGGTTCTCGCTGAGAAGCCCGAGGCGCTACGTCGCTTTACGGCCGCCATCATCAAGGCCAGCCGGTTCTTTGCCGAGAACAAGCAAGGTTGGGTCGATGGCATGACCAAGCTGCGGCCCGACATCGCTCGAGCTGATCTCGAATTTCTGTGGGATCAGTTCGGCGCGTCCTGGGCGGTCAACGGCCAGCTCAATATGAGCGCGTACCAGACGAGTACGGACTTTCTGTACGAGACGGGCACTTTCACCGACACGGCCCGCATCGATGCCAAGGATTGGGCTGACACACAGTTCGTAGACGCGGTCTTGAAGGACGTCGGCGTTTATCCGAAAGTCGACGATCCTGGACGCCCCATCAAGTAATAAGGAATCTGGCAGGGCGTCTGTCGCCTGGTGGCCCGGCCGTTGATCAAAATCGACGTCCGACACGTCTCGAAGACTTTTCATCGGCAGCGGGGTAAAGTCGATTCGCCGATACCCGCGCTTAAGGACGTCTCGCTGCAGATCCAGGCGGGCGAGTTCATCTGTCTGGTTGGCCCGTCCGGGTGTGGCAAGACCACGCTCTTGCGGGTGATGCACGGCTTGCTCGAGCCTGACAGTGGTGAGGTGCTGATAGACGGGCAGCCGAGGCAAGCGCCCGGGCCACACGCCGGCTTTGTGTTCCAGTCCTTCCGGCTGCTGCCGTGGCGGACCGTCATCGACAACGTCGAGTTTCCGCTCCAGATCCAGGGCATACCGCATGTCCAACGGGTCGCCCGCTCACGCGAGTACTTGCGCCTCGTCGGGCTCGAGGATTTCGAGCACAGCTACCCCCACGAGCTGTCGGGCGGTATGCAACAGCGCGTCGGTCTGGCACGGGCGCTGGCTATCGAGCCACAGATCCTGTTTATGGACGAGCCGTTCGCGGCGCTCGATGCCCAAACCCGCGAGTTCATGCAGATGGAGCTGGCGCGCATCTGGCAGCTTCTTGGAATCGCCGTGGTGTTCGTCACTCACAGCCTGGACGAGGCGCTCTTTCTGGCCGACCGCATTGTGCTGATGAGTCCGCGGCCGGGAACGGTCGCTGAAATTCTGCCGGTGTCGCTGCCTCGGCCGCGATGGGATTACGATTTCCGAGCGACGCCGGAGTTTGTCGAGCGGCGGGCCTATTTGTGGCAGCGGATCCGCGGTATGGTGGCCGACCAACCGGAGTTCCGTCTGGGCCACAGCGATGTGAAGATGGCGGGGACGGGACCATTCGGATGAGCGCTGCGGACGTCCTACCAGCGCCGGCCCTCGAGCCGGCCGATCCGGCCGAGACCGTCGCTGGCGCACGCGCCCGACGACGTGGTGTTTTCGGCGGGTTCAACATCGTCACCTGGCGGCTGATCGCGCTGGTCATCTTCGTGCTGCTGTGGCATCTTGCGTCGATCCCGGCAGGCAAGCTGCTGCTGCCTTCGCCGTTCGACGTCATCCCGGCGTTCTGGGAGCTGCTGCGCAGCGGCCAGCTGCTGACCGCCACGCTGAGCAGCCTGACCGTCTTCCTAGCTGGCTACGCGCTGGCCATCATCGTCGGTGTGGCGCTCGGTGTCCTCATGGGCGGCATGCCACGCTTGGGCGAGACGTTGGAGATCTACGTCAACGCGCTCAACAGCACGCCCAGGGTGGCGTTCATCCCATTCATCATTTTGTGGTTCGGGCTGGGTCCCACCGCCAAGATCGTGGTCGTCTTTTTCCAGGCCGTCATGCCGGTGCTCATCAATACGTACGCGGGTGTTCAGAACACGGACCCGGATCTGCTCGAGGCAGCGCGGTCGTTCGGTGCGCGGCGAGGCCAGATGTTTCGCTACGTAATGCTGCCAGGGGCGTTGCCGTACATCGTTACGGGGCTGCGTCTGGGTGCGGCTAACGCCCTGGTCGGAACGGTCATCGCCGAGCTGTACACGGCGCTGTCAGGGCTGGGCTACTTGATCGCGCAGTTTGGCGGCACGTTCCAAACGGCAAAATATTTTGGCCCTGTGCTGGTACTGGCCGCGATTGGCATGGTCATCAGCCAATCGCTGAAGGTCCTGGAACGCCGTCTGGCGCGTTGGAAAAGCACGCAGACGCAGCTCTGACGCGGCTGGGTCTGAGCACCGTCGGACTCCTCCTGGCCGCGGCATGCCAACCAGTGCAGCCCGCGGTCGTAACCCCACCGCCGTTTACACCTGGGGCAGTGCGGACTGCTGCCGCGGCAACCGAGACACGGAGCGTCGGGGTCGCCGTGCCGGTGAGCTCGCCGACGGCTACGCCGGTGCTGGTGGGCGACTACCCTACGCTGGTGCATCAGCGGGTCGAGGTCGTTCAGCAGTCGCTCGGCAAACTCGAGCAGCACCTCGGACTTGTTCAGCAATCGCCTATCCGCATGACTCAGAACGATTGGCGGGCGCAGATGCAGCTCATCCTCGACGATATCGCCAACGCGAATGACGGTCTGAAAGTGCTCGGCGCGCGTAGCGGTCAGAACGCGGCGCTGTACGCGGAAGTGAGCAAGGTGGTGACAGACGTCGACTTCGTTGTGAGCGAGTACCGCATGGCGTTCGACTTCGATCCTGATGGGACGCACTTCCTGCGTGCTGGTCGGGCGGAAAAGAGCGCCGCCGATGAAGTAGAGTCCATCCGTTTCGAGCTGCAACGCCAGAACGGTGTTGCTGCTTTACCTACCCCTACTAGATAGACCCCTGCTAGATAGACATGCCACAAAGACGTCGCACCCAACGTCAACAACAACAAGCGCCTCGTCGTAGTCGCTCCGTCTTCGTCCGCACAAATGGGCGCACCCTGGCTATCGTTGCCGGGTCGGCGGTGGTGATCGCGGCTATCGCCGCCACGGTGTGGCTGTCGACCACACGTACGGCGCCACCTCTGGCAAGCCAGAGCGGGTCGGGCGGCAACGCCACGGCGAGTACGACCCAGGTGTCTTTGCCTGACTTTGGTCAGGTGGCGGCCGACACCGCGGCCGATGCGCCGCCGCCGGAGATCGGCACGCCCACGCCGGGCATCGCTGGTCCGACTGCTGTCGTCGTGACGAATTCGCCGTGGCAGATCCTCGTTAACCGCGGCCTGGTCGCCGACTTGCAGGCGCCGAGCGGGGTCGCGGTCGATGGCGAAGGCAACCTCTACGTCGTCGATTTTGGCGGCAGCTTTGTCCAGAAGTTCTCGCCGGGCGGCCAGGCCCTCGACCGCTTCGGACAGAAGGGTAGTGGGCCTGGTCAGTTCTCAGGACCGATGGATGTGGCCGTTGATGGGCAAGGCAACATCTATGTTGCTGATACGAACAACCAGCGGATTCAGAAGCTGTCTTCGGCTGGCAAGCCGCTGGCTAGCTGGGGGAGTGGCGGCGATGGCGCAGGCCAGTTCTGGTTGCCGAGTGGTGTCGCGGTTGACGACCAGGGCAAGGTCTACGTGGCCGACCGGGGCAATCACCGCATTCAGGTGCTTTCGGCCTCTGGCCAGCCACTCGCGCAATGGGGGTCGCGTGGACCTGCGCCAGGGCAGTTCTGGGCGCCGACGGATGTGGCGGTTGATGGGCGAGGCCAGATCTACGTAGCGGACTCGAACAATCAGCGCATTCAGGTCCTTTCCGCTGACGGCCAGCCGCTGGCGCAATGGGGGTGGGAAGGGACTGACCCAGGGACGTTCTCGCTCCCGTCGAGCCTGAGTCTTGATGCGGCGGGGAATGTCTACGTGGCTGACACCCGTAATGCGCGGATTCAGAAGCTGTCGCCGACCGGGCAGCCGTTGGCGGCGTGGGGTGTGGTGAGCGGGGCCAATACGCCACGTCCGGCGCCCGAAGCGGGCACGTTCGTCTCGCCAGGTGGGATCGCGGTGGACAAGAACAACACCGTCTACGTGACGGATACGCGGAATCAGCGGATTCAGAAGCTGGCCCAGTAACGAGTCGGCTTGGTCTGAGTGCGGCTATCGCTCGGCCGTCGACTGCGGAGGCGGTGGGCGAATGGCTCGCCGAGCCGTTCGGCTGTGTGATCCCGCGAGGTCGTTGTTCCTGTCAAACCGATTTGACTCGGTCCTGCCCTCCCGCGCATCCTAGGTCCCAGGTCGGTCACAGTGTTCGGAGGGGGTGTATGACACATTTCTCGTTTAGACGCATTGCTGCGTCTCTCGCTTTTGGACTTCTACTGCTACCAAGCAGCACATTCGCGCAGGCTGCGCCAACCACGCGGCCATCCGACGCGGATCTCACCAGCACCAAGGCGGC
>DASYKL010000613.1:0-5719 GCA_035995405.1 Chloroflexota bacterium | reverse complement strand
GTTGGGCGTGTGCCACTCCGTTGGCCGCGCCATTGGCGACGGAGACAACAGGCAGCGGTACGCGCCGATCGAGCAGCGACTCGGCCACGGTGTGCTGGATATCTTTTTCGAGGCCGAACGCGCTAGTCAGATTACCTTGTGGGTCGAGGTCGACCAGCAAGACGCGTCTTCCGCGGAGGGCAAGGGCCGCACCAAGGTTGGCGGTGGTGGTCGTTTTGCCGACCCCGCCTTTCTGATTGGCAACGGCGATAACGGTCGCCATGTAGGGCTGTTAGGGACTCCCCGACGCGGCGGCATCGTAGCACGGTCTTCTGTTATGAGTCACGCACTTGACCGGTTACGTGTCGTGTTTGAGTCATCGAGCGCCGAGAAGCGGCTCACGGCAGTGCGATGCGAACGCCGAAAGTGGGCCGCGCTGGTGTACAACACACGGCTCATGTCCCCCGCCGACGAGCCGTTCGTTACCTGCCCTGGCTGTGGCGGGAGAAACAGTAGCGGCTCGAGCGAATGCGACTGGTGCGGGCGGACGTTTGTGTCCAAAGGTGGACGTTTGCGGCTCACGATGTGGCAGGTCGTCAGCAGTCTGCTCGTGCTGGCCTTGATCGGCGCTGTCGCTGCGCTGGCCTATCTCAATGCTGGGCGGGCGCTGCCACCCGTGCGCGTCAGTGCCGCCGCGACCAGCACACCACTCGCCACACTGGTCCCCACGCCTGTGGTCACCCCGCGCGTGACGACAGCCGCCGCGCCAACGGCCACACCCAACGGGGTAGCTAGTGGTCCAACGGCCCAACCCACGCCCGCGCCGCCCGAGCCGACACCGCTCCCCGCACCCCAGGCCGCCCGCGTTGTCAACACGAGCGGTCAAGGCGTTTCAGTCCGTCTGCAGCCAGGCCCGACTGCGCCACGCGCTGGCGTGCTCCGCGAAGGAACGCGGGTGTTGCTGACGGGCAACGATCAGACCGTCGCCGCGCGGCCCTGGAAAGAAGTCGAAACCGAAGACCACAACCTCAAAGGCTGGGTCCTGGGCGACTTTTTACAGCTGCAACAAACGGCGCCGTGACGACTGCGGCCGCATATAATTGCATTCGCGTCGCCTCAGGCTTGCAGCATGCCTTCCACCCAACCGCCCGACAAGTTCCAGCGTGAAATCGACGACATCATTCGTCTGGCCGAGCGGCGGCTGGAACATCAGTCGTTTCGCTATCGCGTGCGACGGTCGACGCGGAAGATCGGCTCGGTTTTTGGTGGGTTTTCGGTGCGCTTGCCCGCGGCCGAAACACTCGGCGGCTGGGGTCTGGCGCTGCTCCTCGTCAGTTGGCTGCTGACGCTGCCGATCGTCAACGGCGTGTTCCTGGCGCGCATCCTGTCGCCCTGGGCGCTGATGTTTGGCGTGCTGCTGTTGACGTTGGCGCTGATCACCTCGCTGGTCCGCGGCCGTGGCGGCCCCGCTAGCGGTGGCGGCGGCGGCGGCGGAGGCAAGATGTGGCGAGGTGAACGCGTCTCGTACGGCAACCCGTATGGCCAGGGGTTGCTGAGTCGGCTACGACGGATGTTCCGCGGCCGCTGAGCTGCGCTGAACGCGAGCTAGATGGCGCGGCGGGTGACGTAGCTCGCCAGGGCGTCGAGGGCGTCGCGCTCGGCGCCTGGCGGCAGAACCTCGAGGGCATCGCGAGCTCGACTCACCAGCGCTTCGGCTTCGGCATACGCGGCTTCGATGGCACTGCTCTGCTGAATGAGACGGACCTGCTGGTCGATGTCCTCCGCTTCGAAGGCGGCTCGTCGCCGCGCATCGGTCAGCTCGTGCTCGCGCAACAAGATGACCGGCAAGGTGATCGTGCCTTGCCGCAGGTCACTGCCCACCGGTTTACCGAGCTGTTGTTCGGTACTGGTGAAGTCGAGGACGTCGTCTACGACCTGGAATGCCAGACCCAGGCTCTGGCCGTACTCACGCAGGGCGGCAATCTGCACAGGCGTCATGCCAACCAGCTGAGCGGTTCCCTGGCAGGCCAGCACGAACAGCGACGCCGTCTTGCCCGCGATGGTCTTGAAGTAGCGATCGCGGCTGATGGTTTGCCAGCCGTGGCGCCCATCGAGCTGGCGGTTGGCATCGTCGATCTGGCCCTGAGCCATGGCGCCGAGTGTTTCGGCGAACAGCCGCACGACCTGTAAGTCGCCGGTCGCCACGCACTGCTGAGCGGCCTGCGAGAACAGGTAATCCCCGACCAGGACGGCGAGTGCGTTGCCGACGCGGGCGTACAGCGTCGCCCCGCCATGGCGCGTGTCCGACTCGTCGACGATGTCGTCGTGGACCAGGCTGGCCGTGTGCAACAACTCGACACCGACGGCCATATGGTTGAGCGCCTCAGCATCTGCTGGCTCACGACCGACACGCCCAATCAAGAGTGACAGCGCGGGCCGCAGACGCTTACCGGAGCCGGGGAGGACAGTCGACAGCATCGGCCCGAGAACGGCGTCGTCGTTGTCGGCCAATGCGGCGAGTGAAGCTTCCATGCGCTGCAAGCCAGGCTGGACCAGCGCCAGCACAGCCCGAATCGCGTCCGGGTGCGGGGAGACGCCGGCCACCAGACTCACGCGACCTCCTGCCTCAGGCGTTGCAACGCGGGGAACACTTGCAGGCTGTTGGTCCACAGTCGCTCTTGCAAAGTTTCGAAGTCCAGACCAAGCACATCGGCCAGACAGACCGCGGTTTCTTTGACGAACGCGGGCTCGTTGCGCTGACCGCGATGCGGGACTGGCGCCAGATACGGGCAGTCGGTTTCGACGAGGAGCCGATCGAGCGGGACTCGCTGTGCCATGGCGCGCAGGTCGCCAGCGGACTTGAAGGTCAGGGTTCCGGCGAAGGACACGAAGTAGCCCGCCTCAAGAAGCGCGGCCAGGAACGTGGGATCGGTAGACGAAAAACAGTGCAGCAGGCCAGGCGGCGACGCCACAGCGGCGACGGTGTCAGCAGTGGCAGCAGTGGCGATGCGTGAAGCGCTGGCCGAACGGCGCGCGGCCGCGGCATCCGTAAGCAGATCTGCCAGATCCGCATCGGCCTGCCGGTTGTGGACGATCACTGGTAAAGCAAGCTCCTCAGCCAGGCGCAGATGCCACGCCAGAGCCTCACGCTGACGGCCGGGGGGTGTGTACTCCCGATAATAATCGAGACCCGTCTCACCGATAGCGACGACCCGCTGATCGCGAGCCAGCATCGCCAGCGCCGCGAAGTCGTCGGCGGAGGCTGCCGCCGCCGAGTTCGGATGAATGCCGACGGTCGCTCGCGCATCTGGTAAGCGGCTCGCCAGGTCGACGGCGGCGCGGCTGCTCGGCAGGTCGTAGCCGACCAGGATCATGGCCTCCACGCCAGCCGCCGCGGCGCGGGCCAGCACCGCTGGGCGGTCGGCATCAAACGCATGGTCCATCAGATGGGCGTGGGTATCGACCAGACCCTGGGCCTGGCTCATGCGGCAACCCCTGGAACCGGCGCCGAGGCGCCACCTACAACGAAGGTGAACTCGCCACGCGGCGGGTGTTGTTCGAAATGCGCCAATGCATCCGCGGCGGTCCCCCGAAAGACCTCTTCGAACTTCTTGGTCAGCTCACGGCCGACGGCCAGCGGCCGCCCAGGGCCGAGCTCGGCGACGAGATCTTTGAGGGCGGCAATGGCGCGATGGGGTGATTCGAAGACGATGAACGTCGTGTCGTCAGCGGCGTGTAGGCGAAAAAACTTGCGCCGGGTGGCGGTGGTGCGTGGCAAAAAGCCGAGAAAGCAAAAGGCATGGGTGGGCAGGCCAGAGGCGACGAGTGCGGCGATGACCGCTGACGGGCCCGGGATTGGCACCACACTGTGGCCGGCTGATAGCGCGTCGCGAATCAGAGGGAAGCCAGGGTCTGAGACACCCGGCGTGCCAGCGTCGGTAACCAGCGCGACGTCACCGTCAGCCAAACGATCCACCAGCCGATTGCGACGGCTGGCCGAGGTGAACTCGTGGAAGCTGGCGAGCGGGGTCCGGATGTCGTGCGCGCGAAACAAAGTGCGCGTCACACGGGTGTCTTCGGCGGCAACCAGCGGCACTTCCTTGAGGACGCGCAAAGCGCGCAGGGTGATGTCTTCTAGATTGCCGATGGGCGTGGCCACGACGTACAGAGTCCCCAAGTTTTAGATGCCTTCGGAATTTCCTGAATTATACGATACGGCTTGCGCCGCTGTACGTTCTCGCCGCGCTGCCGCTCGGTTTGACACGGCGCCACCGCGGTCCAACTGTGGGCGGTGCCGGCCAAAGACTTCCGTTGATTAGCAAGGCCTTTGCTAGTATCAAGCATGGATCGCTGCTGCCAGAGGTGGAGGACCTTGCACCTCTCTGACCGCGGCTTTAGGCGGCGGGAGGCTTCGTTACTCGCCCCGCCCGCTCCATCGTTGGCTTCCGTTGCGCCCCGTGAGTGTTTCACTCCGGGGCGCTTGTGTATCTACCAAGGGAAGGGGAGTGCCGATGGCCACCACCGTTCGTGACACGTTTGCCGATCTCGCCAACTTCAATCCGGACGTGCTCGCTCCTGAGCCGCGCCAGCTCCGTGCCGCGTACGGCTTCGACGACGTCGCTATCGTGCCCGGCGTCGAGACGGTTCACCCCGACGACGTCGACCTGAGCTGGGAGCTGGGCGGCCAGCGCTTCGCCATCCCTTTCATTGCGTCTGCCATGGACGGCGTTGTCGACGTCGACTTTGCCATCGCGCTTGGCAAGCTTGGCGGCCTGGCCGTGCTGAATCTCGAAGGACTGCAAACCCGCTACGAGCACCCCGAGGAGCCGCTCGCCGAGATCGCCGCCGCGTCACGGGACACGGTCACGGAGCTGATGCAGCGTCTGTACCAGGCGCCAATTCGAGATGACCTGGTCGCGCGACGCGTCCGCCAGATCAAAGCCGCTGGCGTAGCGGCGGCAGTCTCAACCACGCCGAGCCTGGCCGAACATCTTGGCCCGATCGCCGCCGAGGCAGGCGTCGATATCTTCGTCGTCCAGTCGACCGTCACGTCACGGCGCTTCCGCTCGCACAACGGCGCTCAGCCGCTCGATTTCAGTAGGTTCTGCCGCACGTTAGACCTCCCGGTGGTGGTCGGCAATTGCGTCGGCTCGACAGCCGCGCTGGAGCTGATGGAGACGGGGATCGCTGGCTTGCTGGTCGGTGTCGGACCGGGCGCCGCGTGCACGAGTCGTGAGGTTCTCGGCATCGGTGTGCCGCAGGTAACCGCTACGTTGGATTGCGCCGCCGCCCGCGATGCGTACTTCGCGCGGACAGGCCGTTACGTACCGATCGTGACCGACGGTGGCATGCGCACAGGCGGTGACGTCTGTAAGGCATTCGCCAGCGGCGCGGATGCGGTGATGATTGGCTCGCCATTCGCCCAGACCGCGGAAGCACCGGGTCGCGGTCACCACTGGGGCATGGCTGCGCCGCACGCCGGCCTGCCACGCGGCACGCGAATCAAGGTGGGCGTGAGCGGCTCGCTGGAGCAGATTCTGTTCGGCCCAACCAGTTTGACCAACGGCACGCAGAACCTGGTCGGCGCGTTGCGGACATGCATGGGCGTCGTCGGCGCGGGCACGCTGCGCGATATGCACGAGGCAGACATGGTGATCGCGCCAGCGATCAAGACGGAAGGCAAGTCGTGGCAGCTGAGCGGGTCGGTGTAGGGGTTGGCGTTGGGAGTTAGGGGTTGGGA
>DASYKL010000612.1:0-5624 GCA_035995405.1 Chloroflexota bacterium | reverse complement strand
CGAGATCGTGGACATCCTGGCCCATGCTGAATTGGCTCCCGACGACCCGACGGCGCGGCAGATCCTGGTTGAGGGCTTCATCCCCGGCCGCGAAGTGGCTCTCGAAGGAATGCTCATCGACGGTGCGCTGACCACGCTGGCGCTGTTCGACAAGCCCGATCCTCTGGATGGGCCGTACTTCGAAGAGACGATCTACGTCACTCCGTCGCGCCTGCCGCTGGCGGTACAGCAGGAGATTGCCAGTGCGGCCCAGCGGGCCGCACTGGCGCTCGGCCTGCGCATGGGGCCGCTCCATGCGGAGCTCCGGCTCAACGAGCAAGGCGCCTGGATCGTCGAGGTCGCCGCCCGCTCGATCGGCGGGTTGTGCTCGAGTACGCTACGGTTTGGCAGCGCGACGACACTCGAAGAGATCATCCTGCGTCAGGCAGCCCGGCTCGAGCTGCCGTCGCTGCAGCGCGAGCAACAGCCAGCCGGGGTCATGATGATCCCGATACCGGCGGCTGGCGTGCTCCGCGACGTTCACGGCGTGGCGAGCGCCGAAAAGGTGCCTGGCATCGACGAAGTGACGATCAGCATTCCCTGCGGCGAGCACGTCGACCCGCTGCCGCGGGCAAGCCGCTATCTCGGCTTCATTTTCGCCCACGGCGCGACACCTGCCGATGTTGAACGTTCGCTGCGTCAAGCGCATGCGCGGTTGCGTCTGGACATCAGCTAACCGCGGCGCTGGATCTCCTGGACGGACCAGCGGTTGGCGTCGGGATCGTTGAAGAACACGAACCTGCCCCAGGGGAAGACCTGTACGTCGCTGGCTTCGACCCCGCGGCTGAGCAACTCCTGGCGGGCGACGTCGGCGTCCAAGACGACGAGCTGTAGGCCCTGGACCGAGCCTGGCGCGGCAGAGGTGACGCCCTGGCCGATGGCGATCGAGCACGCCGAACCGGGTGGCGTGAGCTGGACGAAACGGATGTCCTCGCTCACCGTGAAGTCGTGGTCGGGGTTGAAGCCGACCTGGTCTGCATAAAAGGCCTTGGCGCGATCGACATCAGAGACTGGTACCGCCACAAGCTCGAGCTTCCAATCCATCGTTTCGGGTCTCCTGCGTGTTTTTCTTATCTCGTTCGCTACCAGGATAAACACGATTCAGGTCAGTTACCGTCCGCTATCAGGCCAAAAGCCCGTTCGCGGTACCCCGGCCGCCCGTCGTCGCCCCAACTCCCAGCTCCCAGCCCCCAACCCCCAAGGCGAGGACTAGGACTTGAACAATGGCGGACGTAGTATCAGCAGCGCACTGAAGAGCAGGGGGGCTGAAACGGCCGTGTATTTCAAGCAGTTCCTCCATGACGAGACCGGCTGTGCGTCGTACTTCCTGGCTTCGCGACAGACCCGCGAGGCGCTCGTGGTTGACCCGCAGCTTGACGTCGCGCCGTACCTGCACCTGGCCCACGAGCGCGACTACCGCATTACGGATGTCATCGATACGCATCTGCATGCGGACCACGTGTCGGGCAATCGGGCACTTGCTGAGGCCAGCGGCGGCCGGGTCTGGCTGCACGAATCGGCGGACGTTCGCTTCCCGTTCAATCCTTTGAGCGATGGCCAGCAGCTGCATCTCGGGCAGCTCCTCGTTGACATCATCCATACGCCTGGTCATCGGCCGGAGTCCATCTGTTTGCTCGTCACCAACCCACCCCGCAGTCCGATGGCCTCGCTCATTCTCAGCGGCGATACGCTCTTTGTCGGCGACGTCGGGCGGCCGGACTTTGGCGGTCCGGACGGTGCCCAGGCACAATACGCCAGTATTCGTCGACTGCTTGACCTGGAAGACTACGTCGAAGTCTTCCCCGCCCACTTCGAGGGCTCCTGCGGGAAAGGCATGTGCGGTCGCCCGAGCACGACCATTGGTTTCGAGCGACGCTTCAATCCGGTGCTGCAGCTCGCTCAGGTGGACTTCGTCCACACGACGGAGGAAGTCCAGGCCAGGCCGCTGAACATGACCGCCATCCTGGCGACCAACCGCGGCGAGGCCGACTACGCCTGGGCCATGCCGCACGACCACCAGACCGTGACCGATCTCAGTGTTGAGCAAGTCCAGACGTGGCTAGAACAGACTGACGCCGTGGTCGTGGACGTGCGTGAGCCAGCAGAATACGCGGCGGGCCACGTACCTGGTGCACGCTCCATCCCGCAAGCCGAGCTGGCACTGCACCTCGATGAGCTGCCGCGCGATCAAGATCTGCTGGTCGTGTGCGAGGGTGGTGTGCGTTCGGCCCGCGCCGCGCGATTCCTCAAGCAGACTGGTTTTTCGCGCGTAACCAATCTGCTCGGCGGGACGAGTGCCTGGCGTCACGCGGGCCTGCCGATCCAGTCGTAAGATCAGGCGCAATGGGCCGCCTTACACCTGATGCGCTTGTCTACGACACGGTTTCGGCTGGGGATCCGCAGGTTTCGCCCGATGGTTCGCGACTCGTGTACGTCGTCGGGCGCGCCAGTCGGGAAGCCGACGCTGGCACGAGCCAGGTCTGGCTCGCCGATATCGATGGCGGCAATGCCCGCCAGCTGACCTGGGCTGGCGAGCGGAACCGCGAGCCGCGCTGGTCACCTGACGGCCGATCGATTGCGTTCGTCGCGGCCGATCGTCTGAAAGGCAGCAGCGGTCTATTTGTGCTGCCAATCGACCAACCGGGCGAGGCGCGCGAGTTGGCACGGCAGCGAAGGGCAATCGGCCACCTGGCCTGGTCGCCTGACGGTCGATCGATCGCCTATACGGTGGAGGTCGACCCCGTTAATGTTGATGAGCAACCAGCCCCTGACGGCCATCCGCCGAAGGTCAAAGTGACTCGCCGTCTCGATTACAAGCAAGAGAATCGCGGCTGGGTCAACGACACCCGCCGACAGGTCGTCGTTGTCGACACACAAACCAGCCAGCGCCGGACGCTGACTCACGAGTCGAACGACGTGCTGTACCCACAGTGGTCGCCCGATGGACAGACCCTGGCGGCCCGCATTCCGCTGGCCAGCGGCATCTTTTCGCAGCTGGCGTTGATCGATGCGTCCACGGGCGCGGTACGGTGGATCGGCCCCGCGCGCGGGGCAGTCGGTGTCTGGGCCTGGTCACCGCGAAGCGATCGCATACTGTTTGGCGGCGATACCGAACCGACTCCTGGCGCCGACCTTTTCGTCTACGACGTCCAGCAAGACGCGATTCGGCGTTTGACGACCGATTTGCCGGTCGCGCCGGACACCGGGTTCCCGACCGTCCTGCCGCCCTCGCAGCCGGTGTGGCTGAACGAGGCGGAGGTGCTGCTGCACGCGAGTCGCGCCGGCGAGAGTGGCCTCTACCGCTTCAACGTGCAGACCGGTGATCTACAGCTCGAACACGCCGGGCGGTCGATGAATGCTGGCCTGAGCGTCGATCGCGAGCGGCGCTACGTTGCCCAGACTGGGTCGACGCTGGAGAGTCTGGGCGAGATCATGGTGTTCGACCGCCAGACTGGCCACGCGCGGACCGTTACCGACAACAACGCAACGTTGCTGCGGGCGGCGCCACCGGCAAGCTGGGAACGCTTCGACGTCGAGCGCGACGGCACCGTGGTCGAAGCGTGGCTGCTCAAGCCCGCCGATTTCGACCCAGCCAAAAAATACCCGGTCATCCTCGACGTGCATGGTGGGCCGCATGGCTTCTATGGCTATGGGTTCAACAACATGCAGCAGCTGCTGGCCAGCAACGGGTTTGTGGTGGTCTTCTCCAATCCGCGTGGGTCGGGATCGTACGGCCGCGACTTTGCGGAGATGGTTCGCTGCGATTGGGGCGGCGAGGATTATCTCGATCTGATGGCCGTGCTCGATGCGGCGCTGGAGCGGCCGTTTGTCGATGCGACGCGAACCGGCATCTGGGGGTACAGCTACGGCGGCTACATGACCGCGTGGGCTATCGGGCAATCCGACCGGTTCCAGGCAGCCGTGTGCGGTGCGCCGTGTTTCGATCTCGAATCCATGTACGGCACCAGCGACATTTCGCACGCCTGGGGTCCATTGCAGTGGGGCGGGGCGCCGCATGAAGCCAGCGAAGCGTTCGCCGCGCACTCGCCATCGACCTTTGCGCATCGGACGAAGACGCCGACGCTGATCATGCAAGGCGAAGCTGACGAGCGCTGTCCGATTGGCCAGGGTGAGCAGATGTTCGTGGCCCTCAGTCAGGCCGGCTGTGAAGTGGAGTTCGCCCGCTATCCCGGTGGGGCGCACGCCATGCTGCGTGTGGGGCCGCCGTCGCATCGCGCTGACTTTTTGACGCGATTGCTAGGTTGGTTCAGCGATCATCTCGGCGGCCCACGGCCATGAGCCTGGCCAGCTGTCGAGGCGGCCCGCCGTCAGTCTGGCTCGCCGCGTGCGGCGTTGGAGCGGCCGCGACCCCAATACGCCTTCGGCGAGAGCTGTTCGGGTGCCAGTCCACGTGCTAAGGCCGCGCGTTGAATGGCAGCCACACGTTGAACTTCGCCGGCGAAGTAACCGTGGCCGCGACCAGTCGGCAGCTCGACGCCTGCAATGGCATCCTCCAGCATGGTGCATTCGGTGACAGGAGTTTGGCCGCGGTAGAGCCAGCGCACGCGCTGCGTGCCGTTGTCGGAGATCCGCGAGGGAAGCTCGTCGTCAGGTCCGCCGACTTCCAGGAACGCGATACCTGGGACGTCTGCTGGTAATGCTTCGAGCATGTTCAGGATCCCCGCCGCGGCGCTCTCATCACCGGCGAACAGGTGCCAGTCGGCGTTGGGGTCGAGGGTGATTTTGCCGCGCGGGCCGACGCCATTCACGCGGTCGCCGACCCTGGCATTGGCCGCCCAGCGCGCGCCCAGCCCGTCGATGCCGTGGGCGACCAGGTTCAATTCCAGGGTGCGGCTGTCCGGGTCGAAGGCGCGAATGGTGTAGCGGCGACTCAGCGGTCGCCCGTCGGTCATGGCGAGCACGAGCATGACATCCTGCCCGGGCTGGTAGCTGAAGGTGCTCAGGCTATCGCCCGTTAGCTGCAGGCGTCGCATGTGTGGTCCGATATCAGTCACCCCGGCGACGGACAGCTCGAGCGGCTGAACGCCTGGGATGGTTTTCAGATTGTCAGGAATGGGAATGGCTGTCATCACGGCTCGTGGTGAGAATAGCGCGCCCAGAGCGAAGCGTCAGCCAACCCAGGATGCCGCCGAACGCGGTCAGGCCAGCGGCCAGCCACGAGGCGCGATGAAAGCCAGCGCTGAACAACTGCGGATCGAGATAGGCCGCGCCGGTGAGGCCGGCTAGCGCTGGCAGGATCGAGACCGCGATCAGACCGGCCGTCCGCGCGACGGCGTTGTTGACGGCGGACGCGAGGCCGGCGTGGCGCTCCTCGACGGCACCCATGACTGTCGCGGTCAATGGCGCGACGGTGATCGACATACCGAGGCCGAACACCAGGACTGGCGGCAGCACGTCGGTGATGTACGAGCTGCCGGCATCGATGCGCGACATCAACGCGATGCCAGCGGCTGCCAGGAGCGGGCCGATGGTGAGCGGGATACGAGGGCCGATGCGGCTGGCGAGCAGACCCGCTCGCTCGGAAAGGAGGAACAACATCGCCGTGACTGGCAGGGTTGCCGTGC
>DASYKL010000611.1:0-5359 GCA_035995405.1 Chloroflexota bacterium | reverse complement strand
CCGCCAGAGCTCGGTGCGGTTCGCCAGCTGCTGCGCGGCCAACACGACACAGGCGGCGAAGGCAAACCAGCCGACAAAACCGACGAGGCTGGCAGACGCATACGACAGATTCATCAACAGCGCGACGCCGTTGAACACGATGGCGAGCCAGGGCGCGTTATCGCGAAAGACGAGCCAGGCGCTGAGCAGGCCAAGCAACCAGGCCAGGGCGGCCATCGCGAGGGCAAAGACGAGCGGGTCGTTGCTGACGCCGCCGCCCAGGATGGAGTCAAGCCAGCCGCCCACACGTCCGCCGAGCCAGTCGACGCGTTCGGCGAGTGAGCCGACGATAGCGACCTGGGCATAGACCCAAGCGATGACCTCAACGCCGAGGAGAGCGCCCAATGGCAAAGCGAAAGGGCTGGCAAGACGCGAGCGTTCGAGGAGGTAGCCGACGATGAGACCAGCCACGACCAGGCGTGGCAGCGGGTCCAAATTGGGGACCCAGTTGGCCTCGACCATCGAGAGCGGTGCCTGCACGAGCAGGAGCCCCAGAGCGAGAAGGACCGCCAGGTCAATGAGCCGAAACCGTGTTGGCCCGACACGCAGCGCTCCGAACGGCAACGACCTGAGCCGCGGGACGCTCATGGCGCGTAACCGCGGAGGGCGGCGCGGGGGGACGACAGCGCGTGCTCGAGCGGCTCGCCGCGTTTGACCAGGTATGTCGGAATGTGCGTCGCCGCCAGCGTACTGACCAGCAGGAGGGTCGACGGGGCTGTCCCAAACGTGGCGGCCTCCACCAGGACCGCCGTGGTGTGGACACCCCGTCCGCCGAGCGCCTGGCAGAACCGCGCCCAGCCTTCGCTCGTCGACGAGGTGACAATGATCAACGTCGAGCTGCGCGCAAAACGGCTGGTCTCCGCCGAGAGCATTGCTGCTATGGACAGATGGCTGGTGGCGCTGACCAGGGCCAGAACTTCGAGAATCCGTTCCAGGTGCCGCGGTCCGCGGTCGGCCGGCAGTGTCGCGGTTTGCGAGACCAGCCCAATAGCCCGGCCTTGTTCCAGCAGGTGGCGGGCCAGCGAGGCCGTGGCCGTCACCGCGTACTCTTCGGTACTTTCGAGCCCGGCGCCCGCCTGCACGTCGCTATTGAGATCGAGGATGAGCCACACGTCGGCCGTCGGGTCGAGCTCGAACTCGCGGACCATCAGTCGCGAAGTACGGGCGGTGCTCGGCCAGTGGATGCGGTTGAACGCATCACCAGGCCGGTAATCACGGACCGACGACACGTTGGGCGTGCTGAACGGGACGCGCACGCCTTGCAAGGACCCACCGGGCAGCTCGCCCGGCACGCGACCGAAGCGTGGTAACGCTACCGTGCGTGGGTAGACGACGATAATTGTGCCGTCAGTAAGCTGACGGCTGACCCTGAAGATGCCGAAGGGATCGCCCGAGGTAACCCACACCGGCCCGAGCCTGAACCGACCGCGGCGGGTACACAGCGAGCGCAGCTCCCAGACCTTGTGGGCTACCACGCCAAGGGAGAGGACGCCGTCCAGGTGATGGCCAGGAAAGTCCGAGCCGTCGTGGAGCTCCAGCCACAGGCGAGGCCACCACTGGCTCGGACCAGGCTGCGCTTCTAGGACGGCTTGTTCCACAAACGTATCGCCGACCTGAACGCGAGTAACGCGGTGCCTGCGCCTTAGCTCCAGGCCCATGACGTTCCAGTTCGCCCAGAGGGCGCTGCCTACGACGAGGATGGCCAGGCAATACACGAGCATCCAGACCGCGTTCCAGCCCGTAGACAGAGCCAGCAACAACAGAACGAGCCACAGGCCCAGAAGCAAGGCCAGTTTCCTCAGCATGCTTCGAGCCTTCGACCCCGATCGGCTGTGTTACGCGTCCTGACACTTCCGCTCGGAAGACACTCTCCCGATGGAAGAGGCGGGATCATGCCGGTACGCGGGACCCTGGAACGGGGACTTCCTGGAGGATGTTCTGGATTACGGCCTGCGCAGTGGCGTTTCGCATGCGGGCCTCGGGGCTCATGATCAGGCGATGCGCGAGCGCGGCTGTCGCCAGCGCTTTCACGTCGTCCGGGATCACGTAATCGCGGCCTGCCAGTGTCGCGCGAGCTTGCGCGGCGCGCATCAGCGCCAGACTACCGCGGGGCGACGCGCCGAGGTACACATCCGCATGGTCACGGGTCAAGCCAACAATGTGCACGATATACCGCTGAACCTGCGGATCCACGTGCACCCCACGCACCGCCTGCTGCAGCTGCTGCAGCTCAGCCGCCGAAGTGACAGCCACCAGGTCTTCCAGAGGGTGCCGCAACATCTGCTTCTGCAAGACCGCGACCTCTTGCGACGGCTCCGGATATCCCAGGTGGATGCGTAGCAAGAAGCGGTCGAGCTGCGCCTCAGGGAGTGGAAAGGTGCCTTCGTACTCGATCGGATTCTGTGTCGCCAGGACCATGAAGGGCGTCGGCAACGGTCGCGTCACGCCTTCCACTGTTACCTGGTGTTCTTCCATGGCTTCCAGCAAAGCCGATTGTGTTTTCGGCGTCGCCCGATTGATCTCATCCGCCAGGACGACGTGGGCCACAATCGGCCCAGCCCGAAACTCGAACTCGCCAGTGCGCTGGTTGTAGATCGACACCCCCGTCACGTCAGAAGGCAAGAGGTCAGGCGTGAACTGGATCCGCTTGAACGTGCACCCTGTCGCGCGGGCGACGCTCTTGGCGAGCATCGTTTTGCCAACGCCCGGCACGTCCTCGATCAGCAGGTGCCCGCCGGCAGCCAGACCGATAATCGCCAGCTCGGCTTCGGCGTGCTTGCCGACCAGAACCTGCTCGATGGCAGTGACCAGGTCGCGCAGCGTCTGGGTTGCGGTCACGTACGACGTGGGCCGCTCAGGCGCCGTGGCATCGCTTGAACTTCTTGCCTGAGCCGCACGGACATGGATCGTTGCGGCCAACTTTGTTGGCCGCTGGCTGCGCGATGCGTCCGGCGGCCGCCGTCTGACGCGCGGGCCTGGCAGCGCTACCGTTGCGGCTGCGGCCGTTGCCCGTGTCGGCTGACGACGCCGGACTCGTGGCAGAGCTGGCGAAGGCGGCTTCCGTGGGTGGCGGGGGCGGCGGAGCCTGCTGCCGCATCTGCAAGTGGTAAATAGCGTTGACGACATCGGTCCGAACGCTGGCTTGCAGCTCGTCGAACATCCGCGCCGCCTCGACCTTGTATTCGATCAAGGGATCGCGCTGGCCGTAGGCGCGCAAGCCGATGCCCTCGCGCAGGTCGTCGATAGCCGTGAGGTGGTTGATCCAGAGTCGGTCGATCACATTGAGCATCCAGATGCGCTCAAGGAGCCGCATCTGATCGTGTCCGAGCTCCTGCTCCTTGTGGTCGTACGCCGCCTCGGCCAGCTCCTTCAGCTCGTCGACGACTTCCTCTCGATCGGTCTGCCGCTCGAGCTCGTCCCACGAAAAGTTCTCGGGCATCGGGAAAATCCGCTCGACTTGCTGCCGCAGCGGCTCGAAGTCCCAGCTGTGCCGATCGCCCGCCAGCGTCTCGTCCGTCAGACTGACGAGTGTTTCCTCGACCCACTCCATGATCAGCGGTTTGAGGTTATCTTCGAACAGCACGCGATCCCGATCGCCGTAGATGACGTCGCGCTGCCTGTTGAGCACGTCGTCGTACTCGACCACATGCTTGCGGATATCGAAGTTGTAGGCCTCGACTTTGGTTTGGGCGTTCTCGATCGCCTTCGACACCCACGGATGCTCGAGGGGCACGTCTTCTTCGAGTCCCAACCGATCCATCAACCCCGAGATTGACTGGCCCCCGAATCGACGCATCAGCTCGTCTTCAAGCGACACGAAGAACCTCGACGAGCCCGGGTCACCCTGGCGACCGGCGCGACCGCGAAGCTGGTTGTCGATGCGCCGTGCCTCGTGGCGTTCGGTGCCCAGCACGTGCAAGCCGCCCAGCAAACGGACCCGGTCGGCATCGCGTTCGACCTGAGCATTCGCTTCCTGCCAGGCCGATTCGCGCTCTTCGGGCATCGCTTCCATAAAGCGGATGCCCTTCTGTTCGAGGTAATGCTCGACCAGACCATCAGGGTTACCGCCGAGCAGGATGTCGACACCGCGCCCAGCCATATTGGTGGCGATGGTCACCGCGCCTGGTCGGCCGGCCTGGGCAATGACCCATGCCTCACGCTCGTGCTGCTTGGCGTTCAGCACTTCATGCGGCACGCCCTTTTGTGTCAGCAGCTCGTGCAGGCGCTCGGACTTCTCAACAGACGTGGTGCCGACCAATACCGGCCGACCGGCCCCGGCCAGATCAGCGATCTCCTCGATCACCGCGTTGAACTTGGCTTCCTCGGTCTTGTAGACGAGGTCAGCCTGATCACCGCGGACCATCGGCCGATGGGTTGGAATGGCGACGACGTCCAGGTCGTAAATCTTCTGGAACTCCTCACGCTCGGTCCACGCCGTGCCGGTCATGCCCGCCAACTTGCCGTACATGCGGAAGTAGTTCGGGAATGTGATCCGTGCCAGAGTCACGTTCTCGCGCTGAACGTGGACGCCTTCCTTGGCCTCGATAGCCTGGTGTAAGCCTTCCGAATAGCGCCGCCCAGGCATCAGCCGCCCGGTGAACTCGTCGACGATGACGATTTCGCCGTCTGGATTGACGATGTACTGGTCGTCGCGGTGGAAGAGGAATTGGGCTTTGAGGGCGTTGTCGAGGAAGTGCGTCAGCTGTGAGTTTTCGGGGTCATAGATGCTGCCAGTGAAGTTCGCATTCATCCGGAACAGCATGGATTCGACCTTGTCGATCCCACGTTCGGTAGGTGTCACGACGCGGAACTTTTCGTCGAAAATGACCTCCGCGTCGGGATCAGGGTCCTCGTTGTCGTCGGGCTTCGGCGCGGCCACGAGGTTCTTCACAACGACCGCAAAGACGCCGTACAACTGGTTGGCTTCTTCGGCCGGGCCAGAGATAATCAACGGTGTGCGCGCTTCGTCGATCAGGATGTTGTCGACTTCGTCGACGATGGCATAGTGCAACGGTCGTTGAACCTTTTGCTCAGGTTCCCAGACCATGTTGTCGCGCAGGTAATCGAAGCCGAACTCGTTGTTGGTACCGTAGGTAATATCGGCCTGATAGGCTTCACGACGCGCTACCGGCCGCCAGTGGTTCAGGCGCTCGTCGGGGTGTTTGAGCGGGTCGTTGAACTCAGGGTCGTATACGGCGGCGAACTCGTGCGAGATCACGCCGACCTTCAACCCCAGCGCGTTATAGACCGGGCCCATCCAGCCGCCGCCCAAGCGTGACAGGTAGTCGTTGGGCGTGACCAGGTGCACGCCCTTGTCTTC